>CAZQEZ010000009.1:0-45683 GCA_964592475.1 uncultured Roseivirgaceae bacterium | reverse complement strand
AATGAAAACCCTTGCTTTCATCTTATAATATTCAAGCTGAGCCTGTAGAAACTAATTCTTGCTGTTCTGTCAAGCCAAATATTATTGTAACTTTGCTTTAAGTATTATAATCACATAACTTTAAGACTTTCGGCACTCTGCTCACGGTCATACTTTTAGCTTATGAAACCAATTATTGCACCTTCCATTTTAGCAGCTGACTTTGGCAACTTGCAGCGCGATATTGAAATGCTTAACCAAAGCGAGGCCGATTGGATCCATTTTGATGTAATGGATGGCAATTTCGTACCTAATATTTCATTTGGCTTTCCCATACTAGAGGTGGTCAATGAATATGCCAAAAAACCAATAGATGTTCACTTGATGATTGAAAATCCGGAAAAATACATTCAGGAATTTCGTAACGGTGGCGCTCACAATATTACCGTTCAATATGAAGCAACTCGTCATCTGCATAGCCTCATTTGGCAAATTAAAGACGCCGGCTGCAAAGCGGGAGTAGCTATAAACCCCCACACTAATGTACAACTGTTGGAAGATGTAATTGGAGACCTAGACCTGGTATTGGTGATGTCAGTAAATCCTGGCTTTGGTGGACAAAGTTTTATCAAAAACACCTACAACAAATTGCGATTGGTAAAAGAGCTTATTACCGACGCTGGCTCCGATACCTTAATTGAGGTAGATGGAGGAGTAAATATTAAAAATGCCGCAAAAATATTAAAAGCCGGAGCCGATGTATTGGTGGCAGGCAGTTTCGTGTTTAAATCCAACGAACCTGAGAATACCATAAGCGATCTGAAAAACGTTATCAATGCCTAATTGCCAATTTCAGATTATCGTTTTAATGAAAAACCTTTTTTTCTTAATTTTTTTTCTGATAAGCCTTTCAGGGTACGCCCAGATTGCCTTGCACGGAACAATAATAGACGTGGAAGGAGAGCCGATTGAAAGTGCTAATGTTCAGTTGCCAAATTATCAATTAGGTACCAGTTCCAACCAGCTGGGGCAATTCAAGCTGTTGTTGCCCGATAATGATATTTGGAAAATCAGGGTGACCCATATTAATTATCAACCACTTGATACCATCCTCAACCTTTCCAATGTTGCAAGCGATCCCGTTTTTCAATTGAAGGAAGCAATAACCACACTTTCGCAAGTAGAAATCAGAGGAAGTCAAACCCAAACAGTCGAATCACAGCCTTCTACTTTCAATGTTGATCCAGTTGCTGCTAAAATGTTACCCACACCATTTGGAGAATTCAACATGCTACTCAGTACCTTACCGGGAGTCGTCAGCAACAATGAGCTTTCATCGGCTTATCAGGTGCGCGGTGGTAATTTTGATGAAAACCTGGTTTATGTAAATGACATACCCGTCTATCGTCCCTTTTTAATTAGGGCCGGGCAGCAGGAGGGGCTTAGTTTCGTCAATCCTGATTTAGTATCTGGCATACAATTCAGCTCGGGCGGGTGGCAATCCAAATACGGTGATAAGCTCTCATCAAACTTATTAATAGATTATAAGAAGCCACAAAATTTTGGAGGTTCTGTTACCCTTGGCTTGTTAGGGGGAGCTATGCACTTAGAAGGAGCATCTTCAAATAAAAAGCTGAGTTACTTACTTGGTATAAGGCATAAGCGCTCACAATATTTGCTCAACACATTAGAAACGCAGGGAGAATATCTTCCTCAATTTACTGACCTTCAGTCTTTTATTAATTATAAGATAAGTCCAAAATCTGAGCTGGGTGTTTTAATGGCCTATGCATCCAATCGATATCTGGTGGTACCGGAAAATCGAGAAACCACCTTTGGTAATTTGCAAGAAGGTTTTTTACGACTTTTCGTGGCATTTGACGGACGCGAAATATTGGAGTATGACACCTATCAGAGTGGCTTAAAATACACCCACAGGTTTAATAAAAAATTTAAGAGCCATCTGATTTCTTCAGTAATGAGCACCCGTGAAAGGGAATATCAGGATTTAGAAGGAGGCTATCGTCTTTGTGATGTCAATAAGCAAGTTGGCTCGCGAGATTTTGACCAGTGCTTATCCATTAGAGGTATAGGTACAAATTTTACTTATGCCCGTAATCGATTAAATGCTACGGTAATTAATACCGAAAATAGAAATGAACTAAAGTTAAGCAATAATAATACGCTTGAATTTGGCGTGGGGGTCTTTCACCAGGTAATTGATGATATGTTTCAAGAGTATTCTTTTTTAGATTCAGCTGACTTTGTAGCGGTAGATTACAGCGTGGAAGAGAAGCAGCAAATCAATGGTGCCCAATTTTTTGGCTATTTACAAGATAAAATGGTAATGGATAGTATCCATCATTTCAATGTTGGGGTAAGGGTAAATTATTTCGACATCAATCGCCAGTTGCTAATAAGTCCCCGTTTGCAATATGCTTTTTTTCCAAAATGGAAGCGAGAAACTGCTATTAAGTTTTCTTTAGGCTATTATCAGCAGCCACCTTTTTATCGTGAATTTAGAAATTACCAGGGCCAACTCAATCTGGATTTGCTGGCACAATCATCCATTCATATGATAGCAGGTTTTGAGCACCATCTTGAATTTTGGGGCAGGCCGTTTAATCTTAGCAGTGAAATTTATTATAAACATCTTTATAATGTGGTACCCTATGATGTAGACAACGTACGCATTCGTTACCTGGCTGAAAATAATGCAACAGCTTATGCCACGGGTATCGATTTACGTTTGAGCGGAGAGTTTGTGCCCGGTACACAATCATGGTTTAGCTTAAGTGTGCTTTCTACCAGGGAAGATGTAGAAAACGATGGGCAAGGTTTTATCAGGCGACCTTCCGATCAAAATATTAACCTTGGAGTTTATTTTGAAGACTATTTGCCCAATGATCCGACTATGCGAATGAATTTGAACTTGCTGGTGGGTAGTGGTTTGCCTTTTGGTCCTCCCAATAATATTCGTAATCGTAGCGCCTTCAATGGTGAAATATACCGCAGGGTAGATTTAGGTCTTTCAAAGTTGATAAAAATGAATAAAATGCTGGGCACCAATGGTAATCTATGGTTAGGGGTAGAAATATTAAACCTGCTCGGTGCTGATAATGTGATTAGCTACAGCTGGATAAAAGACTTCAATAACCTACAGTACGGGGTACCTAATTCTCTTTCGGCAAGGTTTTTGAATATTCGAGCTATTGTAAATTTTTAGCAGATTATTTGCTAAGTAAGTTTTGCCAAAAATAAACTGAAAAAAGTAAATACATGCTTACTACATTTACAATTAATTAAAATAATAAAAGATTATTGCCATGAAAAAACTTTTACAAATCGGTTTAATTGGCTTACTAGGCACTGCCATATTATTTGGATGTGCCCGCCGAACAGTAACCAGAATAGACCCCAATGAAGTTATTGATTTAAGTGGTCGCTGGAATGATAGTGATTCTCGTCAAGTAGCCAATAAAATGGTTCAGCAATTTTTAAATAGCCCTCGCTATCAAAACTATAGCAGTGATAACGGGAAAACGCCGGCCATTATCGTAGGATATGTCTTAAATAAGACATCAGAGCATATCGATTCTGATAATTACGTGAAAAAATTTGAAATGGAAATTTTTAATTCTGGCTTAGCTGATCTTGTTGAGTCAGCCGTATTAAGGGAAAGGATAAGGGAAGAAAGAGCCGAGCAACAAGAGTTTTCATCTCCTGAAACTACTGCACAATGGGGTAGGGAGTATGGTGCCGACTTAATGTTGTTGGGTGTTATGACTTCCGAAACTGATGTTTATAACAAGAAAAAGGTAATTAACTACATTACCACCTTATACCTTACCGACATGGAAACCAATAAACGTGTTTGGTATGGTCAGGAAGAAATTAAAAAATACATTACTAATTAATTTCACTTTGTAAGCATTTATACTTCCAATGCTTATCGGAAGTATAGGTGCTGCTTTCAACCACATTAATATTGCTTGCATAAATGTTCCGAAATTGGTTCTGGATAGGTATATTGCTATTTTTAAACTCCTGCGCGTCTTTTTACAAGACTAATCAGCAGTTTAATCGTGCCATTGAAAGTGGGGACATTAGTCAGGCTCAAAAGGTGCTGCTTAGCAATGAGAAAGCTGCCAATAGCAAATCCAGGTTCTTGTATTATGCTAATTTGGGAGTTGTACAATCGATGCTGGGCAATTTTGGCGAAAGTAATAAAAACCTGGAAAAAGCTTATATCTATGGGGAGGATTACCAAAAGAACTACTTCAATCTTGCAGCCTCTTATTTTACTAATGCTTCTATGCTCGACTACCCCGGCGAAAATCATGAGCATTTGATGGTTTTGTATTATAAAGCACTCAATTATTTAAAAATGCAAAGCTACGATTCTGCATTGGTAGAGTGTCGCCGATTGAATATACGATTGCAAGAATTAAGTTCTAAATACAAATCAGAAAATAAGTACAAAGAAGATGCCTTTATCCATAATTTGATGGGCATTATATACGAAGCTGATAAAGATTTTAACAATGCTTTTATAGCCTATCGAAATGCTTACAATATATACCGGGAGCAATATTTGCCAATGTTTGGCCTAGATGTGCCAGAACAGTTGAAACATGATTTATTGCGTACTGCCTCCATCATGGGCTTTGAAAGTGAACTGGCCAAATATGAAGAAAAGTTTGGAGAGAAATATGACCCATTGCAAAACCATACTGGCCAGCTGGTATTTTTCTGGCACAATGGGTTAGGACCGGTAAAATCTGAAAACAGCCTCAACTTTGCAGTATTGCGAGGTGAAGGGGGGCTATTTACTTTTAAGAATGATGAAAACAACATGAGCTTCCCTTTTAACCTGGGTGGAGACGAAAATGAAGATGAAAGAAAAAAGCTAAACGATCTTGAATTTTTTAGGATAGCATTTCCAAAATACCTGGAGCGACCATTAGTTTTTCAAAATGCTCAATTAGAAGTAAATGGTAATGCTTATCCTTTATTTAAGGCGGAAGATATCAACGCCATCGCGTTTAAATCACTGCGGGAAAGAATGCTGCAGGAATTTAGCAAGTCATTGTTGCGGGTGGCTTTAAAAAAGGCAACTGAATACGCGGCACGAGACAAAAGTGATGACTTGGGCACTGCAATTAGCTTGATCAATTTTATAACAGAAAAAGCCGACACCCGCAATTGGCAGACACTGCCTCACGGAATTTATTATAGCCGGGTGTTTTTGCCGGAGGGAAAAAATCAAGTAAAGTTGCAAATGAAGGGCAATCACGGTACGGAAGTGCAGCAGTTTGGTTTTGATATCAAAAGAGGTGAGACAGTAATACATAGCTACCACTCACTGGATGCCGGTAGGCCACTGGGAAGAGAGCCTTTAAATATGTTTCAATAATACCATAACTTTCATTTTTAAAAATGAATCAATACCTCCGGGTTTTTCTTCTTTCGGCAGCTTTGTACCTTATTCAATAATTTTCAACAAAATTTAATCAATCTATCTATTAAATTTGGGTTTTAAGTTATAATTATACTACCAGCATGAAAAAATCTTTACTGATTTTAATTTTAGTAACCATAACTAGTGTTACCCAAGCGCAAACTCTTGATGAAACCATGACCTGGTTGCAAAACAAGATGGACTTTTATTCCAGGTATGTAATCATTGATTCGGTAGGCATGCTTACCGAAATGAGCTATTACATAGATTATCATGAAGATAATGCATGTAAAGTTAGAATTACAGAAAGTGCCAAAACGATAGGTTCTGCCGGTTATGAGTTTCATTTCAGTGAGATTGATTCTGCCAGTATAGAAGTAAAACAAATTACTTCGGTTTATCCGTACATCAAAATTCACGATGATGTGTTTCTAATTTATCTCAAAACCAAAAATAAAAATCAAATAATTTATTGTAGCTATAAAGGTGCTTACAATGGCCCAACTTTCGATGATCAATTGATGATTGGAATAAAAACACAGGAAATGGCTGAGAGAGTAGCTAGAGGACTGAAACATGCCGTCAAACTTTGCTCTGTAAAAGATGACCTTTTTTCCCAGCATTGATTTTTAATATTTAAAAACGATCCTCCAAAACTCTATAGTATCACTTCTTTTAAATAATTGATTCATCTATATATTTTGAGGTTGCAATATTCGTTGCTAATATTGTATTTCGAATTGTTTAAACTTATATAATATCTAATGAAGAAGATCATAATAAGTATTTTAAGTATTTTACTAATTTCAGCTTGTGGCAATAATGCCGAAGAAGGCATTACCATTAGCGGAACTGTAAAAAACCCTCCTGCGGAAGGAGGTAAAATAGAGATTGAAAGATATGCTGATGATGGCGTAGAAGTTGTTGGTGAAGTTAGTTTAAATGGCAATGAATTTAGCTATAAAGCCGATACTTTACCGGCCGGATTTTATCGTATCAATTTTTTCGATACCCAATTTGTTCAAATTATTGTCGATGAAAGTGACATTAAGCTTACAGTAGATGGAGGCTCACCCACCGGGGACGTTGAAATTACCGGTTCGCCTGAGATGGACTTTGTAGAAAAAATAAAAACTATTTATAGCGAAATGCAAGAAGAAATTCAGGAAACGTCTTCGCAGTATTCGCAAGCCGAATTAACTAAAGAAAAAGAAGAAGAGCTTTATGGCGAATTAATTGAGTTGCAGAGAGAATACAGCGAAAAGATAAAGGCAGAGATAGATAATATTGGTGCCAACCTGGCTGCCTTAAATGCCGTGAGTTATTTAAATCCGGATGAAGATTTTACTTACATTGAAAATCTAGCTACTCGATTGAAAGAAGCGTACCCTGATAATAAAGATGTAGCAACTTTTGCCAAACAAGTTGATGATTTAAAAGCATTATCCAGTGGCGCGGAAGCACCCGATTTTACTTTGTCAACGCCTGATAATGAACAGGTTAGTCTGTCATCTTTCCAGGGAAATTATGTTTTATTAGACTTTTGGGCAGCTTGGTGCAAACCCTGTCGAATGGAAAACCCCAACCTGGTAGAAGTTTATAAGATGTACGAGGAGGAAGGGTTTGAAATTTTGGGTGTCTCATTGGATCAAAATGATGAGCCCTGGATAGAGGCAGTAGAAAAAGATGAACTTATTTGGACCCAGGTTAGAGATAAAAACAACGAAGTAGCTCAAACTTACCAAATACAAGCCATTCCTGCCAATTTTCTGCTCAATAAAGAAGGGGAAATTGTAGCTAAGAACTTAAGAGGAAACTCACTACGACAAAAACTAGCAGAAATTTATAATCGATAGAATTTTAAAAATAGCTAAGAGTTGATTAAAAGACCCAATTTTTATTAAAAGATGGGGTCTTTTAATTTTTTTACACAAAAAGTTCAATATTTTCTTGATTATGTTATAAACCCTTCCCCCCAACAATTTGTAAACGCTACAAAATATCTTTTTCAAACTAAAACATACATTTTTTTATGGAAACACTCGGCAATGCTACATTCGAAAATTACATTGGGCTAGAGGGTATAAGTGAGATGGCTTTTCAAATGACTGCTCATGTCCTTACTTTAGGTTATGCTACCATGTTGGCTGGTTTATTTTATTTTATTCTTACTATCAAATCGGTTGCTCCTAAATATAGGATTTCATCAGTATTATCTGTGGTAGTAATGACTTCAGCTTTTTTATTACTTTTTAAGCAAGCAACTAATTGGGAGAATGCTTTTAATTTTGATGCGACACTTGGCTTGTATTTCTTAGGGACTGGTAATGAAGCAGACTTGTTTAACAATGGCTATCGTTACCTTAATTGGCTCATTGATGTACCTATGCTTTTATTCCAAATATTATTCGTGGTAACACTTACCAAAAGTAAATTTTCAAGTATAAGGAATCAATTTTGGTTTTCCGGTGCCTTAATGATTATTACAGGGTATATTGGTCAGTATTATGAGGTTACCAATTTAACAGCTTACTTTGTTTGGGGGGCAATCTCTACAGCCTTCTTTATCCATATTTTAATTCTGATGAGAAGAGTAATTAAAGAAGGTAAAGAGGGAATACCGGAAGGTGCTCAAAAAACATTGGGTAGTATTTGGACGTTATTTTTGATTTCATGGTTTTTATACCCGGGCGCATATCTTATGCCTCATTTACTCGGGTTTTTTAATGAAGCCGGGCTATATAATGAATCCGGAATTGTAGGTAGACAAATTACTTACACCATTGCAGATGTGTGCTCTAAAGTAATTTATGGTGTATTGCTTACGGTAGTAGCACAAAAAATTAGTAAAGCTGAAGGTTATGATCCTGATGCTGCAAGAGCCTAAATATTAATGAATTTATTTTAATTGGTTAATAGAACAAAAGGAGGTATTTTTGAACCTCCTTTTGTGTTGGTTCTCAGATTTTATTCTTTCATTAATATATCACCAAATACTAAATCTTGCGCGGCTAAAACGAACAAAGTTGTGGGTAATCGACTTGTTTTCTGTATGAAATTTTGATAATATTCGTGGTAATCACTTTTTGGTTCGGCCATACCTAAAAATACTAAATCGGAATTACGAGAAGAAGTATCGATAATTTCCCAAAAATTTCTTCCATTAGCTACTATTACATGTTTATCAAGGTCGATTCTTAAACTTTCCACCACCTGGCTTAAGTTTTTTTCAGCATCTATTGCAGCAGTGTCATTGGGAACCACCATTTTCAAAGTAATGGAAGCACCACGCCAGTCTAAGCTATTTTGCAAAAGATACGCCAATACTATCATCAAACTACCATTGCCTTTTAATCCACCCCACCACACGTCTATTTGCTTAAATTTACCAAAGCCTCTTTCCTCATCATCTTTTAAGATAATCACGTTTCTTTTAGACTGAAAAAAATGGCTGATCATATCACAGTAATCTATTAGATGAGAAGGCTGCCTTGTATCACCGAGTAATATTGTATTAGGCACTAAAGAACCAAGGCCGTAGGTGTCTACCAGCATTTTGCTACCAGTAAAAGGGTCTTTTGCCGAAGTTACTTTCACCAGGCTGCGTACCTCTTTTTGTATCAAAAAATCCCGAATATTTTCTTCCATTGCATAGCGTCGATTTTGTGTTACCTTATCAGAGGATAACATTATGGTGCTTATGGTCATGAGACCTTTGTTTTGAGAAAGCTCGCGGGCAAAATGGATAAGATGCCAGCGCTTACTTGGTGCCCCGGTAAGTACAAGCAAATGAGGTCTCCAATTTTTTGGGTCGGTTACTGTTTTTAGCCTAAGCAATCCTGCTCTTACCAGTTCCATCCAAAGCCCTTGGCGTACATCACCCCAGGTGGTTTTTAGGTTTCTTCTTTCCAGCCATAAGTACACCGTTGCCACAAAAATTGCTGCAATAACAGTTGCGAATGCATTGATCAACAGCATAACTGCAATACAACCGATAGCTCCAAGTAATGAAAATATCCAGTGTACTTTAAATTTTGGTCGAAAAGAAGGACTACCTAAAAATCTTTCCAGTCCGGCAGATAAATTTAATACTCCGTAGGTAGTAAGAAAAAACATGGTAAGGATAGGTGCAATTATTTCCAGTTTACCCAACATAACGGCACAGAGCGCGATTACCATGGTAAAGTAGGTGCCCAACCGTGGAGTATCATCGTCTTTAGTTCCTTTGCCCAGCCATTTAAGCCAACCGGGAAAAACACCATCTCTCACCAAAGCCTGTAATACTCTTGGAGCACCTAATATACTTCCCATTGCACTGGATAGTGAGGCACCCCATACTCCAATTAATATAGCACCGCCAAACCAGGCAATTCTCCTCATAATCAGCGGGTCTTCCACCATGGTAATAGCATCTGCCCTATTGGCTAAAATGATAGGCAGTAACATATACACTACGTAGCCTACTCCTACAGCCATAAAAGTGCCTTTAGGGATTGATTTTGATGGGTTTTTTAAATTACCGGAAAGACTTACACCGGCCATTATACCTGTAACTGCAGGAAAGAATACTGCAAATACCTGCCAAAAAGGCTCTGATTTACTTTGGGGAAGGCCCCATAATTCTATTTCTGTATTTTCTAAAGGCTTACCCAGTACCAAACTTATCAATGATATAACAATAGCTGCCATCACAAAATACTGAGATTTTATGGCAACTTTAGCAGAAATTAGCGCTAGGGCAGAAATACCAATAGTTACTACAAAGGCTATTATTTTTAAGTTTAAAGAAGGAAATATCAATGCTAAACTTTCGGCAAAACCAATGGTGTACAAGGCTATGGAAAATGTTTGAGCCAGATAAAGAGGGATGCCTACAGCTCCTCCGGATTCAATACCCAAAGAACGGCTGATCATGTAATAAGCCCCTCCCGTGCGAATGGTTTTGTCAGTGGCTATACTGGCTATCGATAAGCTGGTAAGAAAAGTAATGGTGGTGGATAAGGTAACAATTATCAGCGTACCTATCAAGCCTACGTTTCCTACCACCCAGCCAAACCTCAAGTACATGATAACGCCAAGGATCGTTAAAATAGAAGGAGTAAATACACCGCCGAATGTACTTAGTTTAGAACTTGCTTCTTCTTTGGGTTTATTTTTTATGTTTTTTATAATTTGGTTAAAGTTCCAAACCATTAGCTTCAATTTAAAAAATGATAAAGTGTCAAAGATAAGTCCATAAAAAGAAGATGTCTATTTTTGCTGATAAATTAAAATAAAATTTTTTACCTAAAAAAACAGGTATAGACAACACTATACAATAGGACTTGCTTGGGTGGTATAGTCTTCTTTTGATCTTTGAGCGACTCACTGAGGTGATATAAGAGGCTAGCCCGCACCGTAATCTTTCATGGTATCAGAATTGTCGTTCTTTAATCTTTGGGTGTCAAGCTCTTGCTCCTAATAAAGGGCCTAATGATCAAACGTGTTCCTCGATCGTAAGTGACATAATTCCAAACCCAATTGAGGAAGACTATAATCTTGCGGCGGAAACCGATGATGTAAAGCAAATGTACAAAAAGCCACACGTACCAGGCAAAGAAGCCACCAAAATTGAGGTTTTTAGGCAAGTTTACCACTGCTTTATTTCTACCAATAGTGGCCATGGTGCCTTTATCAAAATAATCAAAGGGAACCATTTGTTTACCAAGAGCTATTTTTTTAAAATTTTTAGCCAGATGCCTTCCTTGTTGCATGGCTACTGGAGCCAGCATTGGAAGACCTTGTGGGTTTTTTTTGCTTTTTTGTGCGGCTATGTCGCCTATAGCAAATACATTTTCCAGACCATTTACCTGGTTGTATTCATTTACACTAATTCTGCTTTTTTCTATTGCATGCTCCGGTATACCATCTAATACATTTCCTTGCACACCTGCAGCCCATATCAAAGTGCTACTAATTAGTTCAGTATCATCATTCATTACCACCTTTTTACCGTCAAAGTTGGTCACCATTGTTTTAGTTTTTATTATAACATCAAATTTCTGCAGGTATTTAGTTGCCTTTTCTCCGGCAAAATCATTCATGGCTGGCAATAATCTTTCCAGGCCTTCTACCAGGTAAATATCCATTTGATTAAAATCCAGGTCGGGATAATCTTTGGGCAAAACATGGTTTTTTAATTCACCCAATGCACCAGCAAGTTCTACCCCAGTAGGACCTCCACCTACAATCACGAAAGTCAATAACCTTTTTAGCTCTTCTTGATCTTTTGTTACTACAGCTTTTTCAAAATTTTGTAAAATTTGGCTGCGTAAATCCAGTGCCTGTGGCACCTGTTTAAGCGGAAAAGCATTCTTATAAATATCCTCATTACCAAAATAATTGGTTTTGGAACCATTGGCTACCACAAGGTAATCATAGCTTATAGAGCCGATATTGGTATGAACTGTTTGCTCTTCCGTATCAATTTTTTCGGCTGTTGCCATTCTAAAATAGAGATGGTGATTGTTCAATATGATTTTACGCAGCGGACCAGCAATACTGTCTGGTTCCAATCCGGCGGTGGCTACCTGGTACAGGAGTGGCTGAAAAGTATGATAGTTGTGCCGGTCGAGCATTACAACCTGATAATGTTTCGATTGTAATTTTTTTGCCATCTCAATGCCGGCAAAGCCACCACCAATTATTAAAATTCTTGGTTGATCGGTTTTTGGTATGTCTATTTCAGGCGAATCAATGTTTGCCATTTGTATTTCTGCTATTTCACTATTGTTCATAATCATTTCCAAATCATTTACAAGGTTGCATTACGAGAATATATACTAAATTGTTGGAATCGATACTTAAAAATAATGTAATATTATTACCATTTGCTCAAGATTATGTTATCAATTCTTCTGGGTGAGTAAAGCTTCTTCAGGAATAGGTTGCGGTATTTTCGAATACAGGTTGTGCTGAATAGGACCTGGATGAGAAGATTTTTGTAACACCATAAACTCTTTTTTCAAAGATTCAAACAAATCGTAATCGGGCCAGTAATTTACTTTCTTAATTCCTCGCTCTATGGCTACATACATTTCTTTACTAAAATTATGACTTCTTTCGGTACTACTATTGGCCAGTATGCCATAGTTTATGCCATTGCTTTTTCTTAAAAACAAGGCATGAGACCCCGCTAAAGTCCCCGTGCGCAGCCAATCATCATTTTTACCCACAGCTATCCAGCCCATGGGCAGAATGCCAGCTTTCATTTTCGTCATTTCTTTAACGGACTCTTCACTTAAAAAGTCGGGTCTGCTATCGTGCCCGTCAATAGCATTTAGCAATTTCATTAAATCTATAATATTAGCTACCCAACCTCCACTTGGTCCTAACAATTCAATAGGGGTGCCGCCATAAGGCCTAGGAACCAGCTTTCCACTTCCGGTAAAACTATTTCTTTTATGATAGTCGTAATAGACCACTTCATTAGGCAATTTGTCTTTTTTCATATTTTTACCCAATGCCATGCTTTCAATTCGCAAAGGCTCCAATATGGCTTTTTGCACGTATTCCTCATAAGAGGTGCCAGATACAGTGGCAATTATTTCACCGAGCATGCAATAGCCAAGATTGAAATAATGACTTTCTCTTCCCGGATAGTGCTGAAGGCCTTGTTTTAAGGCAAAGGATATCAGGTTAGTCAAATTGGCATCTACAAAAATATCATTACCTTCCGTTACAAGCAATGGGTTAAACATAGGATCACCCTTCTTACTAGGGTTCCAGCCAGCCGAATGAGTAAGCAGGTGCCTGATGGTAATGCTATTGATTCGTTCGTCATAAATATGGGCTTTATAAATAGCTTTATCTAATACACCGCCTTCACCAAATACCTGCTGGTCGAGTGATAAAACATTGGCTTCAATCAATTTAAAAACAGCTACAGCAGTGATGAGCTTAGAAACACTTGCTATTCTAAATTGATGCTGAGGCAATGTTTTTATATCATTTTCTTTATCAGCATAGCCGTAGCCTTTAGTATATAACAGGTTCCCATCGCGTACTATAGCCATGGAAGCACCTGTTATTCCATAGTGATCCAAAAGCTTGGTCACCTCTGTCTCTACGTGAATAAATGTATCGTAATGCCGTTCCTGATTGGATATAGGTTTATTGATTATAACCTTATCGCGAATAGTATCATTTTCTGCTTTAATGCTTGTAGACAAGCAAAAAAATAATCCGATTATTAAAAAAAGATGCCGCACTTCTATATTCAATTAAATCTTCTCTCCTAATAAATTTCTACTGATGCAAAAATATTCTTACTATCCATAACTTGTAGCAATTTAACATAACAATTATTACTTTACTTAGATTTCACACTTAATCGTATTCAACTTAATATGTTGCTATTTCAAAACAATATAATCACACTTTTTAATTATCTGACTTTTGTCATTAACCTTTTTTTATAAATCACTATCTTTCCTGCCTCAAAAAATTGTTATTATTGAATAATATATTACAATGCATACGAAATATTATTGCTACATCTTACTGTTGTTAATGGTTTCATTTTCAGCAGTATCCGCACAAAACGACTGGGAAAATCCTCAGTATTTTGGAAAAAACAAAATGAAAGCAAGAGCTACCAGTTACTCATATTCTAATGTAGCAGCTGCCTTAGCTAATAATAGAAATACTTCATCAGGTTTTAAATCATTGAATGGTCAGTGGAAATTTAAATACATTTCCTCTATAGATGAAAATCAGCAAGATCAAAATTCTTTTTTTATTAAAAATAGCTTCAATGAAAATTGGGATGATATAAAGGTGCCGGGCAATTGGGAATTGCAAGGGTTTGGCACTCCCATTTATACCAATATTGTTTATCCTTTTTTACCGGTAAGTCCACCGTATGTTCCTAAAAGTGGTCAAGCACCGCATCAAAGTAACCAGTTGGGCTTATATAGCACCACTTTTGAAATACCCAAAGATTGGCAGGATAAGAGAATAATAATTCATTTCGGTGGCGTGAGTTCTGCTTTTTATCTTTGGATAAACGGCGAATTGACGGGCTATAGTCAGGACAGCCGGCTACCCGCCGAATTTGACATTACCAAAAGTGTGCAACCCGGGCAAAACAAGGTAGACGTGAAGGTGTATCGATGGAGCGATGGCAGCTATCTGGAA
Organism: uncultured Roseivirgaceae bacterium; assembly: GCA_964592475.1. Classification (GTDB taxonomy): domain Bacteria; phylum Bacteroidota; class Bacteroidia; order Cytophagales; family Cyclobacteriaceae; genus CAZQEZ01. The sequence continues at coordinate 31,066 of CAZQEZ010000009.1, read as the reverse complement.
GATCAGGATCACTGGCGGTTAAGTGGTATTCATCGGGAAGTGTATTTGGAAGCAATGCCTCAATCTCATATTTACGATTTTTTTGTCAAAACAGAATTAGATGAAAATTATGAAGATGCTGAGCTTAGGGTAGTTCCTAAATTACATTTGCAAGATGAAAATAATAAAGAACGTTGGCAATTGGAAATGCAGCTTTTTGATAACAACAAAAATGAAATATTGCCTGCAAAACAGGTGATGATGGTAGAGGAACTAATCAAGTCCAAATGGCAACCGAGATTGGGTAGAGCAATGTTGCCAGAATTTAAGGTGACGATTGATAATCCACTCAAATGGAGTGCTGAATATCCTAATTTATATACTATGGTGCTTACCTTGAAAGATGACGGAGGAAATGTAAAGGAAAGTAGGAGTAGTAAAATTGGCTTTAGAGAAGTTGCAATTGAAGAAGGAGTATTCAAAGTAAATGGTAAGCCCGTAAAGCTATATGGCGCTAATCGACATGATCACGACCCTTTTACAGGTAAAACAGTTAACAGGGAATCGATGATAGAAGATGCAAAATTGATGAAGCAATACAACTTCAACGCTGTGCGTACCAGTCACTACCCTAACAATCCCGAATGGTACGATATCTGTGACGAATACGGTCTTTATGTTATCGATGAAGCCAATATTGAAACGCACGAAACCGGTGGCTACCTGTCTGCATTACCCCAATGGGCCGGAGCATTTTTAGACAGAGGTATTCGAATGGTAGAAAGAGATAAAAATCACCCCAGTATCATAATGTGGTCGCTGGGCAATGAATCTGGCACCGGTGCCAATCATGCTACTATGGCTGCCTGGATGCATTATTATGATCCAAGTAGACCCGTACACAATGAATCGGCCCAGATAAGCGGGCAAATAGCAGATGAGGTCTATGTAGATGTTTACAGTCGGATGTACACCCCGTTGCCAGAAATGCAACAGTTACTAAAAGAAAAGCCTGATAATCGTCCGATAATGTACTGCGAATATGCCCATTCTATGGGTAATTCCACTGGTAATTTATTTGAATTTTGGGATGTTATCAGAGAAGAACCACAGTTTATGGGTGCTTTTATTTGGGATTGGGTAGACCAGGGGCTGGCTCAAACTGCAGCAGATGGAGAAAAATATTATGCTTATGGTGGCGATTTTGGTGACTCTATTAATACAGGCAACTTTTGTTTAAATGGGGTGGTATTTCCTGATCGATCACCACAGCCAGCCTTATTTGAATGCAAAAGTATTTTTCAACCGGTAAAAGTTCAGGCATATGATTTAAATGAAGGTAAAGTAAAGATAACAAATTGGCATCATTTTACTGATATAAATAAGCTGCAAGGTTATTGGTATTTGTACGAAAATGGAAAGGAAATAAAAGATGGTAAAATTAAAGATTTATCTATCAAGCCCGGCGAGAGCAAAGTGATATCGTTAGGCTTTAAAAAACCTAAACTAAAAGCAGGGGCAGAATATTGGTTGGTGGTGAAATGGGTAACCATAGAAGATAAAGTATTTGCAGATGCAGGTCATGTAGTGGCAACTAATCAATTACAACTTCCTTACCAATCACCGGAATTGCCCTCGGTCAATATTTTTGAAATGGATTCATTACTAATTAATGAAACTGCCGAACAGGTTACAGTCTCCGGTACCAATTTTAGTGTAAGCATCAGTAAGCAATCCGCTGCAATTACTTCTTACATTTATAACAAGGGCGAGCTGATAAAAAGGCCATTGAGACCAAACTTTTGGCGGGCACCAACTGATAATGATAAGGGATCTAAAATGCCGGAAAGACAGGGCATTTGGAAAACTGCCGCCGATGATATCGATGTAACATCGTTTAGCATGCAAACACCCACCAAGCAAATAGTTCTAATTGAAGCATTTACACAGTTGCCTCAGGTAGGTTCGAAGCTGAATTTAGGTTATGAAATCTATGGAGATGGAAATGTGATGGTAAAATACAATTTTGAACAGGGTAATGATGATTTGCCCAACCTGCCCAGGGTAGGCATGCAAATGGCAATACCTATAGAATACAATACTGTAGCTTGGTATGGAAGGGGCCCTCATGAAAATTATGCAGATCGTAAGTTGTCAGCATTTGTGTCAAATTATGAGATGTCTTTAGCCGAATTTTTTGTTGATTATATTTACCCGCAAGAAAGTGCAAATCGTGAAGAAGTACGTTGGGCTGCCATCTACAATCAGGCAGGTAAGGGATTATTAATTAAGGGTCAACCACATATCAATTTTTCGGCCTGGCCATACAGCATGAGCAATATAGAGCATGCCACGCATACCTACGAATTAAATGATGAAAATGAAATTACGATCAATATTGATTATAAGCAAATGGGCGTTGGTGGAGACGATAGCTGGTCTTTAAATGCAAGACCCCACAAGCCTTTTAGAATAACGCCAAAAACTTACAACTATCAATTTCGCCTGGCGCCATTTACAAACAAAAACAAAATTGAAGATAAAGTGAAACAGAACTATGTCAAAAATAGTAAAAACAATTAATGCTTTCCGAATTATATTCGGTTATTAGCGTTGAAGTAGATAAGAGTTTTAATTTTGTAAATAGGATAAATGCTATCATTTATCAGAATGCTTTTTTAAAAATAGATCAATGCACGACGAAAATTTATTAGATTCCGTAGGGGAAGCTATTCAAGATATAAAAGAAGGAAAAATAATAATAGTGGTAGACGACGAAGATCGTGAAAACGAGGGCGACTTCATTTGTGCCGCGGAGACCGTAACACCGGAAATTGTCAATTTTATGGCCCGAGAAGGTAGAGGCTTGATCTGTGCATCGCTTACCGAAGAACGATGTGAGGAGTTGGGTTTGGAAATGATGGTAGGAAAAAATACTGCTAAGTATGAAACGCCTTTTACGGTATCCGTAGATTTGAAAGGAAAAACATCAGGCACTGGAATTTCCACAGAGGATAGAGCAAAAACAATCAGAGCACTAGCCGCTGATGAAACCAAACCTGAAGATTTAGGACGGCCGGGACATATATTTCCGCTCAAGGCCAAAAAGGGAGGCGTGCTTCGCCGCACTGGCCACACAGAAGCAGCCATAGATTTTGCCCGGTTGGCAGGCTTCAAAGCAGCAGGCGTACTGGTTGAAATACTCAATGAAGATGGTACCATGGCCCGGCTTCCGGATTTGCGTAAAGTAGCTAACAGGTTTAATCTAAAATTAGTATCCATTAAAGACTTGATACTCTATCGATTAAAAAAAGAAAGCCTTATAGAAAAGGAAACAACCGTAAAAATGCCCACTGACTTTGGCACTTTTAATTTGAATGCCTATAAACAAACCAATACGGGCGAAGTGCATCTGGCTTTAGTAAAAGGTGCTTGGCAACAAGATGAACCGGTACTGGTAAGAGTGCATTCTTCTTGTGTCACCGGCGATATTTTTGCCTCCAGGCGTTGCGACTGTGGCTCCCAATTGCATGCTGCCATGCAAATGGTTGAAAATGCCGGCAAAGGAGTAGTGCTCTACATGAATCAAGAGGGTAGGGGAATAGGGCTTCTTAACAAGCTTAAAGCTTATAAACTTCAAGAAGAAGGAATGGATACGGTGGAAGCTAATCTTCATTTAGGATTTAAAATGGATCAGCGTGATTATGGTGTGGGGGCACAAATTCTCAGAGATCTTGGTGTTTCAAAAATCAAATTACTTTCTAACAATCCTAAAAAACGTGCCGGATTAATAGGTTATGGCTTGGAAATTGTAGAAAATGTAGCCATTGAAATACCTCCAAATATGTACAACGAGAAATATTTAATCACTAAAAGAGATAAGATGGGGCATACTATTCTCGTTAAAAAATTTGATAAGGAAGGATTAGATTAAATGAAGAAATTACTGGTAGTTATTTTATGTATTTTTTCTGGGGCGGCATTTGCACAAACATTTCCCTCTCAGCTTTGGCATGATGGTAAGTTGGTGCTTTTGGATGAAGATACAATTGTAGGTAAAATAAAATATGATTTTGAAAATGATCTGGTGCAAATAAACGTTCGAAATACCATTCAAACTTATGCTTCCCGCAAAATACTGTATTTTGAGATATTTGACGAAATGTCTAACAACTATCGCTATTTTTATTCCCTGCCTTACGAAATACAACCTCGATATGAGGTACCCATTATTTTTGAAGTGCTTTATGAAGGTGAGCTCACGTTGCTTGCCCGTGAAGTAATCGTCACAGAAACTGTACCTCAGTACAATACTTTCTATCGGCCGCAATTCTATAATACCAGGTCCAGGTTAGATTATAAATATTATTTTTTGGATAAAAAAGGTAGAATAGAATTGTATTCGATGAAAAAAAATGACTTACTTAATTTTATGAAAAAAAAGTCTTCGCAGGTAAAACAATACATGCGCAAAAACAATTTGAAGCATGATCAACGTGCTGATCTTTTTAGAATAGTAGCTTTTTACAACACATTAATAAATCCTTAATTAAATCATGGAAGATAAAAAACCGCTTATCCTGGTAAGTAATGATGATGGTATTATTTCAAAAGGCATCAAGGTACTGGTCAATTTAATGAAGCAATTAGGAGAGGTGGTTGTAGTAGCGCCAGATAGCCCGCAATCTGGAATGGGTCATGCAATCACGGTAGGTAATATGTTGCGATTATATGATTCTCGAACTTTTGAAGGCATTCAATCATTTGCATGCTCTGGCACACCGGCAGATTGTATTAAAATTAGCAAAAAAAATACACTCGATGGTCGTAAGCCAAATTTAGTGGTGAGCGGTATTAATCATGGTAGTAATACCTCCATTAGTGTTTTATATTCGGGCACCATGTCGGCCGCCATCGAGGGTGCCATTGAAGGATTGCCTTCCATTGGTTTTTCCCTCTGCGACTATTCTCATGAAGCTGATTTTTCACATGTGGAAAAATATGTATTGGATATTTGTAAACAGGTATTAAAAACAGGTTTGCCGAAGGGTGTAGCTTTAAATGTTAACTTTCCGCGTAAAACGGAAGAAGCTTTAAAAGGCATAAAAATATGCCGACAATCTCGGGCCAAGTGGGAAGAAGATTTTGTTCGTAGGCACGATCCAAGTGGTGAGCAGTACTTTTGGCTTACGGGAAAATTTATTAATTTCGATAAAGGTGAAGATAATGACGAATGGGCCATTGCCAATAACTACGTATCTGTAGTGCCTTGTCAATTCGACTTAACTGCTCATCATAGCATAAGCGTGCTCAACGATGAGTGGGAGATTGTAGGCACTAGTGAAACCGCCAATCCAATAAAAACGAATGAATAAAAAAGCCGGATTTTAGTAAATCCAGCTTTTTGCTTTTATTTTTAACACAAAATCATAAAATATATTCTTCTTCTTTTGATTCCTCCTGATCATCATGGGGGGAGGATTGTTGCTTGATTACTGAATTATCAGTCTGTTTCTTTCTTTTGCTTTGATTTATAGATTTTGAATGGAAATATGATATTAATTCGAGTAAATTCTCAGATTGTGAAGACAATTCTTCGCTACTTGTAGCCATTTCTTCCGACACCGCTGCATTTTGTTGGGTAACCTGGTTAAGTTGTTGAATAGCAGTATTTACTTGATCGGCACCGGAACTTTGTTCAATACCGGAAGCGCTTATTTCTTGTACCAATTTTGCTGTTCTCTGAATATCGGGAACAATTTCATCCAGTAATTTACCTGACTTCTCAGCTATCTCTACGCTGTTACTCGATATCCCGTCAATTTCTATGGCAGCAGATTGGCTTCTTTCGGCTAATTTGCGTACTTCAGCAGCAACTACCGCAAATCCTTTGCCGTGCTCTCCTGCTCTTGCAGCCTCTACAGCTGCATTCAAAGCAAGAATATTTGTTTGACGGGCAATTTCACCTATGATTGAAATTTTATCAGCAATACTTTTCATCGAATCTACAGTTTGATTTACTGCCTTACTACCCTCTTCTACATCTTTAGATGCTTTTAAGGCAATTTTTTCTGTCTGCTGGGCATTATCAGTGTTCTGCTGAATATTGGAAGCCATTTCTTCCATGCTACTACTAACTTCTTCTGCAGAAGAAGCTTGCTCATTGGCACCTTGCGACATTTCTTGTGAAGAACTGCTCATTTGTCCGCTAGCTGTGGAAATATTCTCAGCTCCTTCTATCACACTTACTACAATTTTTTTCAGTTTGTGCACCATATCGTTCAGGGCCTTTGCCAGTTGACCTACTTCGTCTTTTTGATCTACATCGATAGCAGCATCTAAATTTCCGGAGGCGATTTCCTGAGCGAAATCAACACCTTTTTTCACAGGTTTGACGATTATATTAGTAATAGTAACAGCAGCAAAAATAGCAAGAATGGCAGCAATAATACCAAATACAATTATACCTAAACGGGTATTTGAGGCTGCTTCAATCATATTATCGTCTGTCATTATATATTTTTTAGAGTCTTCTTCTACTCGTGTAAACAATTTGCCCAGAGTAGCTAAATGCTTTTGCGTTTCATTATGATATATGTCACTTGCTATATTCATACCTTCCATTCTTTCTCCATTCCAGGCTATCATTTCATCAATCACGGATATAACCTCATAAGTAGCAGGTTTAGTTATATTCATATAATGATTTTTGCCAGCTTTTATGTTTCCGGCCCTAAAGTGTTTTTCAACATCAATAACGGAATTGTGTAGCCGCTCATGAGGTTCAATTAATTTTTGGAAGTGTATTTTGAAGTCAGGATGTTGTTGCAAAAATGTTTGAGTGGAAGCACTTTTCATCCACTGACCTAAGCTACATTGATCTGGATCTTTCTCGACTTCTATCTGGTTTACTTGCACTGCTTCTACACATACATCTTTAACCCTGTGTGACCAATTTAAATGGTCAACCTTGGCATCATAAAGTCTTCTTTCTAAATTTCCATATCCTTGTTTGAAAGCATTTTCAATGTCAACAGAAGTTTTATGAAGTAACTTATGAGGCTCTTCCATGGCTTCAATATCTTCAGTCAGTTCTGGTACCAGATTAATTACGTGTTCTTTTCCCTCACCATAAAACCATTTTCCAAAAGCACACAAATGATCATTTGTCTGAACAGAAAGTTCAGCTACTTCTTCATTGGTTATAAAATTATTTAAATCGGCAGACCATTGCAGATGCTGAACATATTTGCGCTCTAAATCGGCACGCAGTTTGTTTCCTTCTATTACCTGGTTGGCATTATTTAATACTGAACTCATACCGGTAACTGACCATACAATCACAATAATCAGCAAGCCAATAACAGCTCCGAAAGCAATAGTCATTTTTTTGGAGAGGCGAAAATCTTTGAATCTCATAGCTAGACTTTTAAAATAAATATTTATTTAATTAAAGTCTAAAGCTAGCACACGATTACCAATACAGCTAATAAAAATTTACCTGGATTTCACATATGTAATAATTGCACAATTTACGTAAGCATATATATCAAGAGGTGTAGATTAAAATACTTATCTATTGGTATGCATGATTATAAATTAGTTTAATCGATAGATTTGAAATCGAAAGTATCTAAATATTTGGTAGTAAAATCGCCCTTTACAAAATTGGGATCTTCCATTAATTTAATATGAAATGGAATGGTGGTTTTTATTCCTTCGATTACAAATTCCTGCAATGCTCTTTTCATGCGAATAATGGCACTTTCACGAGAATTGGCAGTAACTATAATTTTTGCAATCATCGAATCGTAGTAAGGAGGTATCACGTAACCATCATACACGTGACTATCAATTCTTATGCCCCTGCCGCCAGGAAAATGTAAAGTTGTTATTCTACCTGGACTAGGTCGGAATCCGTTTTTAGGGTCTTCTGCGTTAATCCGGCATTCAATAGCATGCTTTTTAGGATATAAATCTTCTCCGTCTAATTTCTCCCCATAAGCAATTTTTATTTGATCCTTAATCAGATCAGTATCGGTTACTGCTTCCGTTACCGGGTGTTCCACCTGAATACGAGTATTCATTTCCATAAAATAAAAATTGCGATGCTTATCTACCAGAAATTCAATGGTACCGGCTCCTTCATAATTAATAGCTTTAGCGGCTTTTACAGCAGCATTACCCATTGCTACCCTCAACTCATCAGTCATAAAAGGAGAAGGAGTTTCTTCTACCAGCTTTTGGTGGCGTCGTTGAATAGAGCAATCACGCTCTGAAAGATGCACAACATTTCCATGCTGGTCACCGAGTATTTGTATTTCAATATGGTGAGGCTCTTCTATAAATTTTTCCAGGTAAAGTCCATCATTACCAAAGGATGCTCCCGCTTCTTGCTTGGCATCATCCCATGCTTTTTTAAACTCTTTCTCATTGCGGATCATTCGCATACCTTTACCGCCACCTCCGGCAGTGGCCTTTAGCATCACAGGGTAGCCTATTTCAGAGGCAATTATTTTGCCCTCCTGTTCATTTTTAATTAACCCGGGTGAACCAGGTACTGTAGGCACACCTGCGGCAATCATGGTTTCTTTGGCAGTGGCCTTATCGCCCATTTGATTGATTTGATCTGGAGTTGGGCCAATGAATTTTACATTGTATTCTTGACATACCCGGGAAAATTCCGCGTTTTCAGCTAAAAATCCATAGCCAGGATGAATGGCATCGGCATTAGTGATTTCTGCAGCAGATATGATAAATGGAATATTCAAGTACGATTGATTGCTGGAAGGATTACCTACACAAACAGCTTCATCGGCAAACCTTACATGTAAACTTTCCTTATCAGCTGTTGAATAAATGGCTACCGTTTTAATACCCATTTCTCTACAAGTTCTGATTACCCTAAGCGCAATCTCTCCTCTATTAGCTACTAATATTTTTTTAAACACAACAATTATTCGTTTTAATAATGAATTAAGCTGGATCGACTAAAAATAAAGGCTGATCAAATTCTACCGGAGAAGAATCTTCCACCAGTACTTTTACGATTGTGCCTGAAATTTCTGATTCTATTTCATTAAAAAGTTTCATTGCCTCCAATATGCAAACTGCCTGTCCCTTGGTTACAGCATCACCTACTTTTACAAAAGGCTCTGCCTCCGGGTTAGCGGCAAGATAAAATGTTCCTACCATTGGTGCTTTTATCGTTACATATTTATCTTCTTCTTTACTTTCTGCGGCAGCAGGTGCAGTAGCAGGCTGACTATTACCATTGCTGGCGGCGGGAGATGTCACTGGAGTGGCAGGGGCTGAAGCTACTTCGGTCACCCTGGTAACTGTTGCATTCTTTTTAACAGATATTTTAAATTCTTCTGTTTCAATATTTACTTCATCAAGGCCAGAATTGGAAATAAAATCGATTAATTCGCGTATTTCTTTTATTTTCATAACTATTTTACTCTTTCGTAATAAGAATTTGTTCGGGTATCTACTTTAATTCGTTCGCCTTCATTAATAAATAAAGGCACTTGTATTTCAGCACCTGTTTCCAGGGTTGCTGGTTTGGAAGCATTGGTGGCAGTGTCTCCTTTAAGGCCGGGTTCAGTATAGGTGATTTCCAGTTCAACAAATGAAGGGAGTTCGCAATTAAGAGGAGTTTCAGTTTCAGCATGATAAATGATGTCTACCTCCTGTCCTTCTTTCATGAATTGAGCAGAACTGATCAAGCTTTTTTGTATAGTAATTTGTTCAAATGTATTACTATCCATAAAATGAAATCCCATATCGTCTTTATATAAAAATTGGTGTGGGCGTCTTTCGATTCGGGCGGTGGTTACTTTTACTCCGGCATTAAAAGTGTTTTCAATTACTTTACCGGTAGTAAGGCTTTTCAGTTTCGTTCTTACAAAAGCCCCCCCTTTACCAGGTTTTACATGTTGAAATTCTACAATGGTATACAAGTCATTGTTGTATTCAAGGCAAAGTCCATTTCTGAAATCAGCTGTGGTGGCCATATTATTTTATAATATTTTTAATTAGCTACAAAAATAAGGAAAGATATTTATTTTGGGTCATAAGCCCACTTTAAATATACTGATCCCCAGGTAAATCCACCGCCAAAAGCGGCTAAAATCAAATTGTCTCCTTTTTTTAATTGATTTTCATATTCCCATAATAGTAATGGGATGGTACCATTAGTGGTATTCCCAAATTTATGAATATTCATCATTACATTATCATCACTAATGCCCATACGACGCGCAGTAGCATCAATGATTCTTTTATTGGCTTGATGCGGAACAAGCCATGCTATTTCTTCGGGTAGCAAATTATTTTTTGCTGCAATTTCAGTAGAGACGTCGGCCATTTTGGTAACAGCAAATTTAAATACTGAGGATCCTTCCTGATATACATAATGCTCTTTACGGGCAATAGTTTGAGCGGAAGGGGGCCGGCGACTGCCACCTGCTTTCATATGCAAAAACTCAGCTCCGGAGCCGTCTGATTGCAAAATAGAATCCATTACTCCTACTTCCTCGCTAGTAGCCTCAAGTAATGCTGCTCCGGCTCCATCTCCAAACAGTATGCAGGTAGACCTGTCTTCATAATCTACTATAGAAGACATTTTATCAGCTCCTACCACTACTACTTTTTTGTATTTTCCCGTTTCAATAAATTGGGAACCTGTAACCAAAGCATATAAAAATCCTGAGCAGGCTGCTTCTAAATCATATCCAAAAGCATTTTTGGCACCTACGGCATTGGAGATTATATTAGCAGTAGCAGGGAAAAGCATATCAGGAGTAACCGTTGAAACAATTAAAAGATCTATGTCTAAAGGATCTGTATTTGTTTTTTCGAGCAGGCCTTTTACAGCTGCTATACCCAATACTGATGTTCCTTGATCTTCTCCTTTTAGTATATGACGAGTTGTAATTCCGGTACGGGCCTGTATCCATTCATCGTTAGTATCTACTAGTTGCTCTAGTTCCTGATTTGTTAAAATATAATCAGGAACATAACCATTGATACCTTTTATAGCGGCTTTTAAGTCACCCATCAGTAATATCTAGATAATGATTTGGTAAAGTTATAAAAAAATAATTGGCTAAGACAAACCAAACTGTCAGAGCCAATTATTTAATTAAATCTTTTGAAATGAAATTTACACGGCTACTTCTTTTTCAATAGTAGCTTTACCTTTATAGTAGCCGCATTCAGGACATACCCTATGCCTTAATACAATAGCGCCACAATTGGAGCATTCCATTACGGTAGGCGATACAGCCTTATAATGCGTTCTTCTTTTATCTCTTCTCGATTTCGATGTTTTTCGCTTAGGATGTGCCATTTTTAACTTTAATATTTATTATTTTTTCAAATTTTTTAATTTCAACCACCTCGGATCTATTGCTTCTTCGCTATCTGTAGGTTCACTTTCTTCCTCAGTGCTATAAATAATTTTGCCCAATTCCACATCATCTAACTCACCTGCTAAGTCCGGATGAATCTTTTTCATCGGTATAGAAAGTGTGATAAATTCGTAAATCCATTGGCTTACATTTATGCGTTGGGTATCATGTTCGATCATGTAAATATCCTCATCCAACTCTTTATCCTCATTGCCAAACTTAAGTATTACCTTATTATGGGCAGAAAATTGATGAATAAAATTTTCTAAGGATCTATCACAAGTTAATTGATAACCGCCAACTATTTCAAATACTAATTCCACAAAAGTGGATTGCTTGGTCAATAGCAGCGCTATTTCAATGTTTCCATGATTTAGCAAACTGTTGTCAAATAGCTGAAAGAACGAATCTTTTATCTCATATTGGTACTGATGCTGACCTTCTTTTAGGTGATAAATATTAATATCAAAATTTTTAATTTCCTTCACAATCAGACCTCCCGAGAAATAGTTTGCAAATTTAGAAAGATAAAATTAAAATAACCAAGTATAATTGTTTTTTTTGGCTATATGATAAGCTAATTTGTAAATATGCTCAATAAAAAAGGAGGTGCTAATCCTCCTTTAATTTCTATTCGTGGGGAATAGAATTATAAAATTTGAGCTTCTTTTTTCCTTCTGCCGATCTGTAAGACTTTTTGGCTCTGCATCCTGATAATAAAATAGCTGCTAAAAACAGCAATAGTAAAAACTTTCTGAGCATGATTGAACGAATTTTAGGTTAAAACTTAAATAATACCACCTGCAGTGCTAATTTTGGTTAAATGCTTAATAGCCATGTTTCCAATTAGTTATCTTTAGGTATGTTGCAAATGTAGTTAACAGATAGGTAAGTTAAAGTATAAATTAAAAGTAAAGCTTACAATGTAGGCTTAAATACTCAATTATACAAATTTTTCTTATTATTTTACTTTTATTTGTAAATGCCAATTGATACTTGCTTTTGGATGAAATTAGTGCCTTGTTAAATAAAAGATAAGCCAATGTTTAGTTTATTAATCAAAAAAGAATATCGAAACAAGTTCAAATTCACCACTTTTCTATACAATGAACTATGGGTGTTGTGTGAAAATTATTTTGAGCAATTGGATGAGCAAAATGAAAATAGTACTAAAATAGTAAATGCAATTGTAGCTAGTTATAATATTGTGTTATACTGTGGGCGTACAGCTATAGATGATAATACTAAAATTCATTTGGAAGCATTTATTAAAAACCAAACCAAAGGTTTTTTTAACGAAAATAAAACGCTGACAGAAATTAAAGAAATTTTTTATCCATCCGGAGATAATGCTATTTTGTTGCAACTATTCAAAGTATGCGAAAGCCAACTACAAGAACTTCAAGCTGAGGAGTTATACAACAATTTTTCTATTTTAAAAGAAAGATGTGTAAAAATATTTTCTGATATTGAAGCTTGCCAATTGTCCTAAAAAGGCGGTTCAGGTAAAATAGTTAAGTATTTTCATAATAAATGCTCAAGTTATGGAATAATTGTATCAATTGATTCAGTCACCTGCCAACCAGCCCGATTTAGAAAAATATCTGCAAGAACGACTGACTACAAAAGTAGAAGGTACCGGTATAGGTCTCTATATTACCAAAAGTCTGATTGAAAAAATGGTGAATATATAGAAGTATCTAGTTACTTCCGGAAAAAGGAACAACTTTTTACTGCTACTTTAAAGAATATTAGTCATAAAAAACTGCAATTTCATCTAAGGTTTTCCTTTCCAGTTTTGGCACTACTGCATCTTTTGCGGGATAACCGACCGGGATAAGCAAAAACGGCTTTTCATAGGGAGGTCTGTTTAATAGTTTGCTAAGAAAACTCATTGGACTGGGTGTATGCGTAAGTGCTACTAGCCCGGCTTTATGTATCGCATGTAATAAAAAACCACAGGCCAACCCTACCGATTCGGATACATAATAATGCTGTATCTTTTCCTTATTTTTATCTAGATCATATATTTTTTTAAATACAATGATTAACCAAGGAGCAATTTCTAAAAAAGGCTTTTGCCAATTGGTATCAAAAGCTTGTAAATCTTGCTTCCAGGTTTCACTCATCCGGCTCGAGTAGTTTTCTTTTTCCTCTTCTTCGGCCGCCATCCTGATTTTCTTTTTCAACGAGGCATTACTTACCGCGCAAAATGTCCACGGTTGCTTATGAGCTCCCGATGGAGCTGTAGATGCTGTTTTGATTAAATTTTCTATTACTTCACGAGGCACCTCTTCTTCAGAAAAATCTCGTACCGATCTGCGTTGGTCACTCCACTGGAAATGGTTGCTAGATTGGTAAACCATTTCTTCACTTTCAAGTTTGTTTTGTCGAAATGGTATAAATACTTGTCCATTTTTTATTATTTCTTCCATTGCTATATTTTTTTACAAATAAATAGCATCAGCCGCTATTATAAAAATAAGCCCTTAAATAGAAATATTTAAATTAGCTTATAAATTAACTATTAGTCCGTTACCGAAGAATATTTAGTAGTTGTTGAAAGCACAAAAAAAAGAGGCTACTAGTTAGCAGCCTCAAAACACAAACCACAACATAAAATATTTATTGTGCTACCATTCTTTTAGTGGTTTTATAATCCCCACTTCTAAACTGATAAAATAATATTCCTTTTATTTTTTGCTCATTTTTCCATATTACTTCATGTCTTCCCGCGGCATAAGTGCCTTTGATTTCATCTAATGGTACACCCAGTAAGTTAAATATTGTAATTGAAGCGTCTGCAGTTTTTGGTAAGTTAAAAGTAATAGTTGTTTCACTACTAAACGGGTTGGGATAATTTTGCTGCACATCAATTATATCTTCAAGCGGATCTTCCAAATCAGTTACTACCTGGTTTTCCCATTGCTGTATTATTCTTTCATTAAAGTTATGATTATAACCCAATGCCGGGGTAATGTCGCTGCCAATGCTAATTTCAGCGATATTATTTGGGCTAACCAATTCAAATTGCAAATTCATTAAAGCAGTACCATCTTCAATTAATAATGCCTCTCCACTAGGATTATCCCAGGCGAAAGTTATATAACCATTGTTTGCTTCATGGGCGCTATAGTGAATATTGAAAGGATTCGATTTCAAACCAGTGAAAGTAAGTTTGGCAGGATCAAATTTTACTGTAAATTGATATCCAATTACCTGGTTAAAGTCGATTGCTGACAATGTTACATTTATTTTATTATCTATATTTTTAGCTTCATTTATTTTAATTATCATTGGCTTAGCCTCTGTTTGTCTGCCAATGCTGCTATCCCAGGTGTCATTTACATCACCTAATTTCAATGCTATAAAATCAAGATCATTGGTGTTAGATGCAGAAGGAATGTGAATTAAGGTATCATAAGGGAAAGGATTATTCGGATCAGTGAACGTCGAGCTTTGAGGCACAAATTTCCAAAGCAGTTTATCAAAATCGTTTTGTAAACCTAAGATTACACTTCTAATTGCTGGAATATCAAGTGCAGAAACCGATCCTGAACTATTTACATCTGCCGCGATCGTTTTATAGGGATTATTAAAAAGGTTGGTAGTAAATATATGTCGCCTGATCATTGCGATGTCCAAGGTAGTTATTCCATTGGTATTTACGTTATTCAACGACTTGGCTGGTTGCACGTACACTTCGCTGCCGGGCATCACGTCATAAGAATAATTTCCATTGGCATCTGTACTACTTATTTCTGTCATTGCCAAATCAAAAAACACATCGGCATTAGCTACAGGTTCGTTCCATGGGGTAAGCAGCCGGCCTGATAATGTGACCAGGCTTAATACATCTACTCGTCCGTTGTTGATGTCATAATCCAATATTATACTGCTTACATCAGCTACTTCCGGGTATCCGGGTTCTTCTGTAAAAGTTAAATTACTAAATGTACCTTCTCCTCCAATTGCATTAAATCTTATGGCAAACATCGTGGATCCATCGCTCAAACTTTCACCGGTTAAATCTTCATCATCCCAGGCTACTATCAGTGTTCCGGGAGCAGGATTGCTTATTTTACCTGAAAGTGTGGGTAAATTGTACTGTTCGGTTGCATTGAAACTCAATACCGTTTCATCCCATGTTATTTTTAGCTGTGTAGTGAGAACATTTGTAAAATTTTGTACTTCAATAGGTACTACTACTTCATTGGCAGGCTGCACATAGTGGTCGCCCATCGTAAAGGTTACCGGCGTATAAGTAGTGGTAGTAGCATTGGCTTCATTACTATAACTGGATTGATAGGTAGCATTCACAGCTCTTATCCTATAATAATAGGTAGTATTAGGGTTGATGGCAACGTCATTATCAGTATAATTGGTTGCATCAGCTGTTGTAGTAAATAGAAGTACAAATCCAGTTCCGGGGGTTTCTGAGCGTTCAATTTCATACCCAGTTTCATTAGTTGCATTATCCTGCCACGTCAAATCTATTTGATCATGACTGGCGGTAGTTGCTGATAAATTATCTGGTGCCAATATTGCTGGTGGAGTAGTTGTGGTGGCTTCATTGCTGTAATTAGAATCGCCTGAGCTACCAGTAGCCATTACCCGATAGCGGTATTCCGTTTCCGGATTTAGTCCGGTATCGTTGTAGCTGGTTACATCAGCGCCCAGCGTGGCTATTATCTGGTAGGGATCAATGGATGGTATCGATCTTTCAACTACAAATCCTGTTTCTGTACCTGAATTATCGTTCCAGGTCAAATTTATTTCACTAAAGCTTGCTACCGTAGCTACTAAATTATCCGGATCTGCTAATGCAGCAAAAGTAGTTGCATTACCTTCATTGCTGTCTCCTGATTCAAAAGTACCATCACTAGCTCTTACCACATAATAATAGTTGGTGCCAGGATTTAAGCCGGTATCATTATAGGTGGTTTGGTTCGCACCCACAGAGCCGATAATACCATACCCGCTTCCTGAGCTAGTAGAGCGTAATATAATGAAATCTGTTTCCGTAGATGAATTATCATTCCATTGCAAATCAATTGCTGATTGAGATACTGCTGTTGCTACCAGGTTATCCGGGGCTGCCAATGGATCCGCATCTGTTACTGTGGTAACTTCATTGCTGTAAGCTGACATTCCGGAAGCGTTGGCTGCTCGTACTCTGAAGTAATAGGTAGTACTGGGAGTTAAGCCATTTACCTGAAATGAAACCCCATTCATAATGGAAGTACCAACTTCGCTGAAGTTTAAGTTGTCCGGAGTAGAAACCTCTATGATGAAATTATCTTCATTTGTAGCATTATCGACCCATTCTAATAATACAGAATTATAAGTTTGCGAAATTATTGTTAAACTTGAAGGAGGGTCAGGAGGAGTACCTTCTGTTATTGTCATAAATTGATTAACAGACTGATTCGTTAGAAGCTGAACATTGCCTGAAGGCCATCGCACCTCGATGGAGTCGATTATAGTAGCATCTCCTAGTCCAAATTCGGCATTTAGGCTTCCTTGTGAACCGTGACCGTTTTGTCCCCTAATTTCCCTTACTTGCCACATAGGGTTACCAGCTATTGTAGCTTTCACTCTTATTTTAGCACCTATGGCTGAAACATTAGAAGCAGTGCCAACAAGGTGAGCATTCAAATAATTATTACTATTGGTATTGTTAATGAATAATGCATTGGCATTGGTTGCTGCCTCTGTGGTGATGTACAAATCGAGAAAGCCATCATTGTTCACATCATTCCACGAGCAGGAATAGCTATTGTTTACCAGGTTCACAATGTCGCCTGTAGTAATTCTGGTAAAGGTGCCATCACCATTGTTTTGGTATAAAAAGTCCTGATTCCTATTGGCTACAAATAAATCAAGCCAGCCATCATTATTAAAATCGCCCCAGTCACTTCCTCGGCTATCGCCAATGTCTGTAACCACGTTTAAGCTTGTTATTTTAGTAAATGTTCCATCTCCTTCATTTCTAAAAAGAAGGTTTACTGAACTGGAGCCCACGTTGGTAACAAACAAGTCAAAGTCTCCATCGTTATCATAATCTCCCCAGGATGCACTGTATGAGCTCGTGGCATCAGTCATAGTTGTACTACCTGTAGCAAGTGAAATGGAAGTACCATCATTAGTAAATAGTAGATTGGAGTTACTGTTGGAACGGGCTACATAAAGATCCATAAAGCCGTCATTATTAAAATCGGACCATGCCAGCGATTGATCCGGACCACCTGTACCCGGGTATATATCGGTAAATGAATTGCTTCCATTGTTACTATACAGGTTATTACTCATTGAAGCGCCAAAATTGGCTACTGACAGGTCCATTTGACGGTCGTTGTTAAAGTCAACCCAAGAGGTTGAAACTGAAGTTTTATATTCTACAATTGGAAAATAGGTTGGAAATGAAAAAGAGCCTCCACCATCATTGATATATAATCGGTTGGTGCCGGTAAATTCTGCACCATATAAATCTATGTCGCCATCATTATCATAGTCTGCCCAGCTGCCGCCATAAGATAGGGAACCAAAAATGCTGGTTGGCATAATCACACCAGCCACAAATCCACCGGATTTATTATTCTCAAAAAGTAAATTATTATTTCCACCATTGGCTACATATACATCTATCCAGCCATCATTATTAAAGTCACCCCAGGCTTGCCCAAAGGAGGTAGTATTAAGGTTGGTTAAGGGGTCACCTGAAACAGTGGTGAAAGTTTGACCACTACTCAAATGATTCATAAATACAAATAGTAAAAGTATTAAAGTGTAACGTTTTTCCATATCGTTCTCCTGGTGCCTGTGGTTGTTTACATTTATAATAATTAATGGAGTAAAGTAAGCATAGGTAACTAATATAATGGCAGCAATTAGGCAAATTACATTACATTGGTGACAAAACCTGATAAAGCGTTTATCGATTGGCTAATGAATAGGTGTGGCACGCAACTAAGCCGGCAGTTTCTGTGCGAAGGCGTGAATTGCTTAAATTTACAACATCAAAGTTTTGATCAACAGCCAACCCGATTTCCTCTTCACTAAAATCACCTTCCGGACCGATTAAAGTTAAGCAGCTCGTATTGGGAATTATTCTCTTATAAAATTCTCGATTGATAGGTCGATAATGAGCAATGAATTTTTGCTCAGCATCGTAATTTCTTATCAATTCAGAGAGTTTAACCGGCTCATTAATAACCGGTAGATAAGCTGATAACGATTGCTTCATGGCAGCAATTGCTTTTTTTATGCTTCTGTCAATTTTAAATTTTGTTCTTTCCGAGTTTCGGGCATAAAAAAATGATATTTCATCAATGCCTATCTCAGTGCATTTTTCTACCAGCCATTCAATACGATCGTTATTTTTTGTGGGAGCAATGGCCAAGTGGAAGTAGCCGGAAGCTTTGGGCTGATTTTCTTCTCTTATTATCGTTAATTCGCACTTTTTAGGATCAGCAACTTTCAATATACAAGTAAAAAACTTGCCTTGTCCATTGGTTACCCATAAGTCATCCCCGTTTTTTTTTCGCAATACTTTTGTACAATGATTTGATTCTTCTTGGTTCAGGTAATTAAAGGAGGCAGAAAAATTTGGTTCGTAGAATAGTTGCATTGTAGCAATGATTACAAAAAAATTACAGCCTCAGAAAAGACTGTAATTTTTAAATTAAGGTCTCAAATATTTTTTTCAAAATTAAACTATTAAAAAAAATTATCGATTGCTCATAGGCACGTAATCGCGTTTATTAGCACCAATGTATATTTGGCGAGGACGGCCAATTGGCTCTTTGTTTTCTCGCATTTCTTTCCATTGTGCTATCCATCCGGGCAATCTTCCGATGGTAAACATTACAGGGAACATTTCTGTAGGTATATCTATGGCTTTCATAATTATGCCGGAATAAAAGTCAACATTAGGATAAAGTTTTTTCTCTACAAAGTATTCATCTTGTAGGGCTACTTCTTCCAATTTTTTTGCGATATCAAAAAGAGGGTCTTGTACGCCTAAATTTGTTAAAATGGCATCGGCACTCTTCTTCAATATTCTTGCCCTTGGATCAAAGTTTTTATATACCCGGTGTCCAAATCCCATCAATCGGAACGAATCGTCTTTATCTTTAGCCTTGTCCAAATATTTTTGAACATTTCCACCATCTGTTTTAATGTCTTCAAGCATTTGTATCACAGCCTGATTTGCACCCCCATGTAATGGACCCCAAAGAGCATTTATGCCCGCTGCAACTGAGGCATATAAGCTGGCTTTTGAAGAACCTACTATTCTTACAGTAGAGGTGGAGCAGTTTTGCTCATGGTCAGCATGCAAAATAAATATTTTTTCCAATGCATCAACCACTACCGGATTTACTTCATATTCTTCACTGGGAATGCCAAACATCATTTTCAGGAAATTAGACACATAGTCTAAACTATTATCCGGATAATTGGATCTTATGCCCCTCTCATTTGTGTAAGACCAGGCTACCAGGCTGGGTATTTTAGCTAGTAATCTTATAATAGTTCTGTTTACTCCTTCTGCCGAGCGATTTGGGTCTAAAGATTCAGGAAAGAATGCTGTTAAACTGGTGGCTAATGATGATAAAACTCCCATTGGGTGAGAGTTGCGAGGAAAGCCATCCAATATTTTCTTTTTGTCCTCATTAAGTAGTTGGTCTCGTTTAACAAGTTTATTAAACTCCGAAAATTCTTGTTGGGTAGGAAGTTCGCCATATATTAGAAGGTAGGCAACCTCTAAAAATGATGACTGCTCTGCTAGTTGCTCGATTTGATAGCCTCTATAGCGCAATATTCCTTTTTCTCCATCCAAGAAAGTAATAGAACTTTTAGTAGAACCTGTATTTTTAAATCCATAATCTAGCGTGATATAACCAGACTCAGCTCTTAATTTACTAATATCAACCGCTTTTTCTCCCTCCGTGCCTTCTATAACGGGAAGTTGATATACCTTATCACCAATTTTCAATTCGGCATATTCTGACATATTATTTTATTTATTAGTTTTTTAATAATATTATATTTAAAAAGATATTTCTGAAATTCTACTTTAAAACTAAAAAAATGTAAAAAATGTTAACTTTTATACTTAATAGCTTTACTATTTTACATGTTTTAGTGCTAACCAATGTGCCCTTTAGAGCCTTCATGTGCTTATAAAAAATCTTTTACATTTAATAATGCAAAAGATCATACACTATTCTTTTCTTTCCAAATCAATGCTCCTGCTCCTGCTACTGCAGCATTTTCAGCTTGAAGTTGCGAAGGCAATAATTGAGTTTTATTTTTAAAAATCGGCATTAAATGATTTTCCATATGCCGTTTAGTAGGTTCAAATATCAAATCTCCAGCATTAGCCAAACCGCCAAAAAGGAATATTGCCTCCGGGCTAGAATGGGCAATGGTATCTGCAAGTTTAAGGCCAAGTACACGTCCGGTAAACTCAAAAGCTTCCTTGGCAATCGGATCATTTTTTTCGGCTTCTTTGCTGATCATCGCGGCAGTTAAATCATTAAAAGTATAATTTCTAAGGGCACTTTCTTCGGTAGATGAAGCCAGCAATTCAAATACTGTACGTTTAATTCCAGTAGCTGAGGCATAAGTTTCGAGACATCCTTTTCGGCCGCACCCACAGGTACGGCCATTGTAGTCATAAGTAACATGGCCAAGCTCGCCGGCAAAACCGTCGTGCCCATAAACTAATTCTCCATTCACTACTATACCGCTTCCCAGGCCTGTGCCAAGCGTAATTTCTACAAAATTTTTCATGCCTTTGGCACCACCATATACCATTTCACCAATGGCTGCCGCGTTGGCGTCGTTTGTCAAAATAGTAGGTTTGTCATAATATTTTTTTGATATTTCGCAAAATGGTACAAGTCCTTTCCATTTCAAATTGGGTGCATATTCAATGGTGCCCGTATAATAGTTTCCATTAGGAGCACCCACGCCCAAGCCAATCACATTTAATTCACTATCTACTGTCTTTATCAAATTTTGAATGGCCTCATGGAGCTCCTTCATAAAGGGGTCTATTTCTTCGTATTTTGCAGTGGAAATTAAATCAGCAGCAAGGTTGTTTCCGTTATCATCAACAATTCCAAATTTGGTGTAAGTAGCACCTATATCTATTCCTATCGCAACATCTTTCATAGCACAAAGGGTTAATATTTTATTTAAAATTAATTATATTTTCTTTACCTGATAGCCTTTCCATCCATAATAAGCTAAGTATATATAACATATGATGGGTACAAAAAAGGAGTAATGATACCCACCCAACCAATCTGCTAATGCGCCTTGAGCCACAGGTACTAAGGCGCCTCCCAAAATCATCATTACCAGCAATGATGAGCCTTGACTGGTATATTTCCCCAGGTCTCTAATAGCAAGGGTAAATATATTTGACCACATAACTGAATTAAATAAGCCAATACCGATTACTGTCCATACGGCAAAAAGCCCGTCTGTTATTGTGGTCGTTAACAATAACACAATATTGATTAAGGCGAAGATTAATAGTGTACGTGCCGGTAACGAACGTCCAATTCTGAAACCTATCAGGTTAAGCACAAGAAAAATTATAAATGGATATGTTTTATAAAATGGAAATGGTTCAGTGCTCTCCAAGGTGATAGCACCAAATATTAAAAGGTAAGAGAGCACTGCAACACCGATCATCAGTAAAACTTTCACAGTTCCATTTTTCATGTTACCAAGAGATATAGCCCCTAAAAAGCGCCCTATCATTGCGCCCCCCCAATAAAAGGCCAGATAAGATTTGGCAATCATTTCCGGATAACCGACTAATTCATTGATATAATTGATAATTACACTTCCAATAGCTACTTCGCCGCCCACATACATAAAGATTGCAACCATTCCTAACACCAAATGCCTGTATTTTAGCGCTCCGGCTCCTTTTTCAATATCTTCTTCACTAGTAAACCGTGGTAGTTTGGTAAAGGCAACAATAATGGCTAATAGGAGGAATATTCCAGCAAAAATCAAGTAGGGTAATTGAACTCCATTGGCAGAAATAGGAAGTCCGGCATCAGTAAGTACTGGATCTCCGGCAGGTCCGATTAAAGGTTCGCCCGTTAAGGCAAAATAGTGAAAAACCAGGTATCCACCCAAAATAGGAGCGATAGTAGTGCCTAAGGAATTAAAGGCTTGTGACAAATTAAGACGGCTGGAGGCAGTTTCCGGTGAACCCAATATAGCCACGTAAGGATTGGCTGCTATTTGTAATAAAGTGAAACCTATACCTACTACAAATAAAGCAGTAAGAAAAAAGAAATAAGAATGAGAAGATGCCGCTGGGTAAAATAAGCCACAACCAATAGCTGAAACTACCAGTCCGAGTAGCAAACCATTTTTATAACCTATTTTATTTATGGGATCGCGCCAGGTGCTACTTATTCTGAAATATATGAAAGATCCTACGAAATAGGCAATGAAAAAAGAGAACTGTACCAGCATTGATCCGGTATTACTCAGGTCAAACATTTTTTTGAAAAAAGGAATCAAGATATCATTCATACTGGTAATGAAGCCCCACATGAAAAATAAGGCGGTGAGGGAAATCAGGGCCGGTACATAATTTTTTTTGTCACCTTGTGGATGAACAGGACCAGCTGTTGAATGAGTCGTTGTAGCCGACATAGAAGTATAAAAAAATTAGCGAATAATTGTTTATTTGATCGAGCCGTCAAATCTAGTGAAAAAATGAAAACCCAGTATATTATTTGGTAATTATAATGATGGTGGTGGCTTGTGCAGATGTATTTAGTAAAGAATTTTGACCGATAATGTCGTAATCAGAATTTATTAATAAGAAATATATTATGGCCGGTAAATCCACTGGTCATTTTATTGGTAGGAAACTTTTTGGTAAAATTTTTACCTGGATTAAATCCTGCCAAAGCCACATGCACTATTCTTTCAATGCAATGAATAAGGATAAAAAATTTTGAAGAAGACCGTTCAACTATTTTTAACTATAGTTTGGTATGCTGTATTTCGAAGAGAGGAGGCATAGACGGCGCAGATCCGGTTAAACAGGATAAATAAGAAGTGTTTTACCTCCAATTTTGCAGCTCTAATATATTCCCCTCGGGGTCTAAAACATAAATAAATGTGAGGTGTCCATAATCAAAAGTTTGCTGCACAATTTTACCAAGTGCCTTTCCTCCGTGAGCAATTACCTTCTCCAGCATTTTTTCTACATCATCTACCAGAAAAGCAAGGTGCCCAAAGCCCTCCCTATTCGCTTCAGGAAGAGGTTTTTCCTGATTTACTTTATATTGATAAATTTCTAGCGTGGGACCGTCATCAGGATACCCGGGTAACAGCAAATGTACACCTTGCAACCTGGCATCTGGTACTGCTGTACCCTCCGACAACCATTTGCCAGACAAATTCCTCTCCGGAGGCTTTAAGCGGCAATCAAATACATTTATATAAAATGACATTAATCTTCTCCAGTCTTGAGCGATGATATTGGTATGTACGTATTTAATTTTCATATGCCTGGTGGTTTATCAAATAAACTTTTTATAGCAATTTATTACTTTATTTTATCCTCATGCAACCTTTCAGATTAAAAATTACATCTCACACCAAAAAGCAACTGAACAGAGATAGTAAAGCTTCCGCTGTTGAGGTTTATGCTCCGTTTGTATAAAACTAAAAGCAATTTACCTTTAAAAATTATACTTTTACAGGATAACTGTAATAAATACTAAATCAGAAATACTAATTGAACAAAATTAAATTTTCTTTTATATGAATCTATCCATACAAAATGTATCAAAAACCTATTCCAATGGAGTAGAAGCCTTAAAAAACATTAGTATTGAAATCCCGGTGGGGATGTTTGGTTTGTTGGGGCCGAATGGTGCCGGGAAATCAACCTTGATGCGAACAATAGCCACGCTGCAGGAACCTGACAGCGGAACCATTACGCTCGGCGATCTGGACGTGATCAAGCAAAAAGAAGAAGTGCGAAAAATATTAGGTTACCTACCCCAGGAGTTTGGAGTATACCCCAAAGTCTCGGCTGAGGATCTTCTTAATCACGTGGCTGTACTTAAGGGGATTACCAATAATAAAGAACGTAAAGAGCTGGTAAAAGCGCTATTGCAC
This sequence comes from uncultured Roseivirgaceae bacterium, assembly GCA_964592475.1. GTDB lineage: Bacteria > Bacteroidota > Bacteroidia > Cytophagales > Cyclobacteriaceae > CAZQEZ01. Next base: position 6,497 of record CAZQEZ010000009.1, on the reverse strand, counting down.
AAGACAAACCTTTACCGTCACCGTCGCAAAAATCTGGGTGGCTATTCAGGAGGTATGAAGCAGCGTTTTGGTATTGCTCAGGCATTGATCAGTAGTCCCAAGTTGATCATAGTAGATGAACCTACCGCGGGCTTAGATCCGGCAGAAAGGAACCGTTTTCTCAACTTACTCAGTGAATTAGGTGAAAATACTGTTGTGATCCTTTCTACCCATATTGTAGATGATGTGCGCGAATTGTGCACCAATATGGCCATTATCAACGAAGGCCAGGTACTGCTCACCGGAAATCCTAATCAAGCCATAGCAGATATTGAAGGTAAAATTTGGAAAAAATCTATTAATAAGGAAGAGCTTGAAACCTATAAAAGCACCTTCAATGTGATTTCTGAAAGGCTAATTGCCGGAAAGCCAGAAATTCATGTCTTTAATCAGCAGCAACCTGACAGTTCCTTCGAACCTGTAGCCGCCGATCTGGAAGACGTGTATTTTTCTCAAATTAATGAAGCTGGTCAAAAAGAAGCTATTGTAGCTTAAATTAAAATATAATAATTATGTTAGAATTTATACGATTTGAAATACAGTACAGGTTGGCAAGGCCTGCCACTTACATATATTTCGCGTTGATTTTGCTCATGGCCTTTCTGGCCACTGCTACTGACGCGGTGCAAGCAGGAGGTGCCGGTGGTAACGTGATGCAAAACTCGCCTTTGGTTATATCTCAAATTATGTCGGTAATTCTCATATTTGCCATATTCATTGTTTCGGCAGTAATGGGAGTACCGGTTTTGCGTGATTTTGACCATAAAACCGATGCCATGATTTTTACCACACCCATCAAAAAGTTTAATTATTTGGCGGGTAAATTTACAGGTTCATTCATTATTATCCTGTTTATCCTATCAGGTATGTTGCTGGGTATTATACTTGGACAAGCTGTTCCGTGGCCCTGGCTCGACAATGCTGATAAGTTGATGCCGTTTTCTTTTAGCTATTATCTAAATCCATTTGCAGTAGTGGTATTGCCCACTGTCGTAATTTTTAGTATGATTCTATTTGCTGGCGGTACCTTGGGTAAGCGAATGACAGTTGTATACGCCCAGGGCATCATACTTTTTATGGGATACCTGGTAGCTAGTCAATTTATCAGCGATCTTGACAACCGACAGCTAGGGGCCCTGCTTGATCCATTTGGTTTAGGTGCGGTAAGTGTGCATACACAATATTGGACCGTTTCGGAACAAAACAACAACTTGCTGCCTTTCTCCGGAATAATTATGCAAAGCCGATTGCTTTGGTTAGGCATAGGTTTACTAATAATGGTTTTTACTTTTTTTAAATTTAGCTTTAGCCTGGCCGGTAAAGCCGGAAAAAAAGCAAAAACAAAAACAAAGGCTGAAAAGATTGATGATACACCAGCGCAATCGGCTATACCGGCAGCCAATCCGCAATTTGACTGGAGAGCCAACGTGACGCAATTGATTAGCCTTAGCTGGTTCTATTTCCGTTGGATTATCAAGCAGGTTCCGTTTATTTTCATTGCATTGGCGGGCATTGTTTTTCTGTTTATTATAGCATTCGTGGGGGGCACTCAGGGCTATGGCATCGAACTGTATGTGACCAGCGCTCGTGCGGTTTCGTTAATGAATATTTTCAACCTGTTTTTTATTATCATCACGGTGTTCTATACCGGTGAGATTATTTGGAAAGAACGGGATATAAAAATGAACCTGATTTATGATGCACTCCCTTATCCTAATTTTGTCTCATTACTTTCTAAGCTTTTTGGCTTGATTCTGATGAGCATTTTTATACTAATGGTGCTTATGTTTTCCGGTATTTTAATACAAGTTATTAAAGGATATCCCGTAATTGAATGGGATGTGTACATTGCCAATCTTTTTGGTGAAACATTAGCAGTAATGACTCTTTACATTATACTCGGGTTGTTTGTGCAGGTAATGCTCAATCACAAATTTCTGGGATTTGGCTTCATGTTCATTTTTTACATTTTTTATATAGTGCTTGGCGAGTTTGGCGTAGAGCATTCCATGTTTTATTTTGCACGTATTGGTATCGGTTCTTATTCCGACATGAATGAATTTGGCCATTATCCTATTCCTTTTGGTTGGTTTAATCTTTACTGGTTTGGCTTGGCTACAGTATTCTTTATGATTGCTATTTTATTTACGGTAAGGGGATTAGAGTCCAAATTATTTACCAGGCTAAAATTAAGCAAACTAAGACTCAAACCTCAGGCGATAATAGTGGTAGTGATTTCGTTGCTGGTGTTTATTGGTAGCGGTGCGTTTATATTTTACAATACGAATATTATAAATGAGTACCAAAATTCTGATGTTGCTGAAAAAATGAGGGCTGAATATGAAAAACAATTAAGTCAATACGAATTTACAATCCAGCCCCGGATCATTGATACTTACCTGGAGGTAGATTTGTATCCCCTTAAGCGCGATTTTAAAACAATGGGTTATTATATTTTGAAAAATAAATCGGATGAGGTTATCAATGAAATTCATATTCAAAATGGCACCGATACCCAACTTGAAACAGTTATAAATTTTGAAGCGGCTATCAATGATACTTCTACTTATAAAGATTTTGGATATACAATTTATCGATTGCAGCAACCACTGCAGCCTGGCGACACGGTAAAAATGAATTTTGAAGTTACGTTTACCACACGGGGCTTTCGCGAAAGCGGGGACAACAGCGATATTGTTTATAATGGCACATTTTTCAATAATACCAGCTATTTTCCCAGTATAGGTTATAATTCTGGTTTTGAACTTAGTGACGATGACGACCGGAAAGATTATGATCTGGAAGTAAAAGAAAGAATGATGGATCGAGATGACTCCTGGGGCTTAAGCCAAAGCTTGTTTGGCGACGATGCTGACAAAATTCAATTTGAAATAGTGATCATTACCGATACTAGCCAGATAGCCATTGCTCCTGGTTATTTGCAGCGAGAATGGCAAGAAGGTGACCGGGCCTATTATCATTATAAAATGGACACACCGATGGTCAATTTTTATTCCATCGTATCGGCAGATTACGAGGTGATCGAAGACGTGTGGGAAAACCCGGTGGATTCATTGTCAGATGTGAACCTGGAAATTTATCATCACCAGGGCCATGATTACAATACGGATAAAATGATGGCCGGCATGAAGGATGCTTTAAGCTATTATTCTCGTGAGTTTAGCCCGTTTCAATTCCGCCAATTAAGAATCATGGAATTTCCCAGGTATCGAAGTTTTGCTCAGTCTTTCGCTAATACGGTTCCATTCTCTGAAGGCATTGGTTTTATACAAAAGATAAAGACTGACGATGTGGATTTACCGTATTACGTGACTGCTCACGAAGTAGCACACCAGTGGTGGGGACATCAGGTAACAGAAGCAGGGGTAAAAGGTAATGCCATGCTTTCTGAAACGCTGAGCCAGTATTCAGCTTTGATGGTAATGAAGCAAAAGTTTCCTGCAGAGATCATCAAGGAGTTTTTACGACATGAATTGAACAGCTACCTGATGGGTCGAACATTTGAAAGTAAAAAGGAAATGCCGCTGGAATTGGTAGAGGGGCAGGGTTATATCCATTACCGCAAAGGTTCGCTGGTGATGTACGCGCTGCAGGATTACATTGGAGAAGATAGCGTAAACGCGGCACTTAAACGATTTGTAAGTAACTGGGGATTTAAAGAAGCACCTTATCCTACTTCAAAAGATTTGCTGGGCTACTTTAGGGAAGTAACTCCGGATAGTTTGCAGTACCTGCTTACTGATTGGTTTGAAACCATCACTTTGTATGAAAATAAAACCAGCTTAGCAGAGTACGAAAAATTGGAGGAGGACAAATACCTGGTGGATCTGGAAATAAGCGCGATAAAATATCGTGCAGATACCTTGGGTAGGGAAGAGGCGATCGCTAAATCCGATTGGATCGATATTGGTGTTTTCACAGAAGGCAGCAATGGCAAAGATTCCCTGATTTATTTACAAAAGCACTTGATTGATGCGGATGAAGTGACTTTTGAAATAGAAGTGAGTGCCAAACCCACTAAAGCTGGGATAGACCCAATTAACAAACTGATTGATCGAAACCCTGGTGACAACGTGAAAAAGGTAACGGAAAAAGAAGAAGAGCCGGTGAGTTGATCAATAAATAAACACCTGATGGAGGTAAAACTCATTTATCCTCCGCTATAAAAAGTCTCTCTGTCGAAAAAAAATCGCAAGAGAGACTTTTTTATTATGATAGTGTTTGCAAATTTTTAGTGCTATAAAGTAGCTAGCTCTAATACACATCTTATCGCGGAAATTAATGGGTAGTAGTAGTACCGGGTGTCACTGATCCGCTATATCGGGGATTGCTCCTAACGGTTAGTTTACCGGCGTTTTTAGGTGGTTAATTTTGTAATAAACTGATCATTGTTTGTTATGGTATTAATTTCACAAACAATAAAGAAACTCCACAATAAATCATATAGAGTCAGAAGTATTCTTTTGTTTTTAAAAGAGTCTGGTCGGTAGTCGATTATTCAAAATATTTATGAAATTTATTGAGTTTTGTCTTTAATTCAGCTAATTGATTCTCAGCTTCACTAATCGAGTCTATGGACATTAAAGTATGCATGTTGCTCTCAATGCCATTGAAGAAAAGGTGTATTTGGTTGAACTTTTCCCCGGTATATGAATCATCTAATATTATTTTTTTTGCATGGTTAAAAACATCTTTACCTAATTGGTTATAATCGGCAATATTATCCGATTCGAAATCATTTACTTTCTGAATCACTGCTTCCATTTGCCGGACAGACTCAGGTTTTAGTTCCCACTTTTCACCGTTATTCAATTGCATGCCTTCAATGCCCATTTCCATCTTCGGTGCTTTACCAAAGTCTATATCATAAAGAGTTTCTAGTATGAGGTGAAGTTCTTTTTCATCATAAATTAACTTAGGCATTAGGTTAAACTTTTTTACAGCGCCGGGCATTAATGTTTTTTCTTTCGATGGATTATTTATAAAATCAATAGTTGCTTTTATAAATTCTGCTTTGTTTGGAAATGCTGGTTTATAATGTTCTTGTATTCTTAACATTGGTGGAGCTATCATTTGATGCTTTTTAGCAGGGTTGGGTTTTGGCAAATGGCAAGCAAAGCATTTTTCACTCATCAACTCATAGCCTTTTGAGTCAAATATTGCAGTATTTGAATTAGATTCTGAAGTCATTTCCTCTGAGGGAGTATCTTCTCTTGCGTTTTTTGCATCATTATTGCAACTTGCCAATAATGCAACTGACATGATAATGGATAAAAATTTAGTTTTCATATTATTTGTAGTAAAACAGATGAGCTTCCGTACCTCGGTTGTGATTTTTTATTCTTTTTTTAATTTCCCTCCTTTATGAGGCTTTGGATGATAACCTTCTTCTGGTTTTGGTAACTGAGAAAAACAACTATCAGAGCAAACAATTACTAATAATGGTAAAACATCAGTTGCAACTTTGAGCGATAACCAATACTGTTCGAATCGTTCTTTAGTTTCTAATTTACCACATAAACTACATTTATTACCGTCAAAATAGATTACAGGGTTCCCGGTCAAATCAGGAAATGGTTTTTTATTCTTGAAATTTCCAAATAGTGCTCTTGTACTTACTGTGCTATCTTTAAGTTTTTCACATTTTTTTATTTCAAAAGGAAACCATCTTAATCCATAAGATGTATATGGAGTAAATTTCTCTAAAGATTCCATTTCTCCAATTTCTTGTGGTAACCGTGTCAAGTTGCTTCCGTAAAGCATCAAATGTTTTACTTGATTAAGCTTTCCAATTTCTTTGGGTAAACTTCTTATGTCTTTCCAAATCTCGTAACCTAGTTCTTTAGCAGGATTAAATTCTTCTCGTCCGTCAACTTTAGCCGTTTCAATAAGTTTTAGCAACTTTTTCCAAGCTTCACTTTCTCTGTTTTGAGAGTCTTTTCGAACTTTAATTTGGTTATCCGACATCTTTATTTCTAATTAATTATAACGCACTATGTATGTGGCGGGCCGTTTTTTGAATTACTAAATTATCGGATCGGCCGGAAGTTTCCAAGAACAAAATCGTAGCTAGACATGCCATATACTTTTGTGCTTTTGTGCTTTTCTTGTAGCAGTGCAGCTTACTATTTACAAGCTTGCTAGTTTTTGGCTTTTGTCCTCGACGGACGGGCCTTCCTTTCTTCCTTGATGAAGAAAGGAAGCAATCCCGAGTGCATAGCGCATCGGGACAAGAAAAAACAATGCTTCGCCCGCAATTCCCGCCTTCTTCCTGCTGTTTTTTCAGGCCTACGCTCATGGTATCAGCAACTTGGCTGATGCTTTAATTTATTTTTTTAATCCTCTCGTTCCTTTATGAGAATGGACTGACGTGCAACTAATCACCTGAAGTCCTCTTTTCGCTTGAACAAAGTTAGAATATTTATATTTATTTACTT
>CAZQEZ010000008.1:21583-55467 GCA_964592475.1 uncultured Roseivirgaceae bacterium | reverse complement strand
TGCTATTGATTTCGACCCTTCGGGCCTTCATAAGTCTTAGGTTGACGGCTATGCCTACGGGGGCTCTCGACAAAGTAACTGCAACAATATGCAGATGGTTTTTCACTACCTTTCACAGTCTTAATGAAAATTTGACCTGAAATTTCCTTTTCCCAGCATGCCAATGATAATTAAACCTTGCGCCCATTCCGGTTTCTTAAAATAATCATAACTTTACGGTCGTTACTTTGTGGTATTTGATACATCAGTAAAATATTTTTTAACAGATGTCAGTAGAAATAAGTGGGTTAACTAAAAAATTTGGACAGCAAGCAGCAGTTGATAATATCTCCTTTACCGTAAATCAGGGGGAAATTGTAGGCTTCCTGGGCCCCAATGGGGCTGGCAAGTCCACTACCATGAAAATCATTACCACCTATCTGCCTCCTACACAGGGAAATGTCACAATTTTTGGTCAAGAAGCAACCCAAAAACCCTTACAAATTAGAAAAAACTTGGGTTATTTACCTGAGCACAACCCACTATACCTTGACATGTACGTGAAGGAATACCTGCCGTTCGTGGGAAGATTGTATGGATTGAAAGGTAAGATATTAACTACCAAAGTAGCCGAAATGATAGCCCTAACAGGACTTACTAGTGAACAACATAAAAAGTTAGGAGCACTTTCAAAAGGCTACCGGCAACGGGTAGGGCTGGCTCAAGCTTTGATACACGACCCTAAAGTACTAATCCTTGATGAACCCACTACCGGTTTGGACCCCAACCAAATTGTAGAAATACGTAATTTGATAAAGCTGATGAGCAAAGATAAAATTGTAATCCTGAGCACACACATTATGCAGGAAGTACAAGCTTTATGCGACCGTGCAATCATTATTAATAAGGGAAAAATAGTTGCCGACGGAAAAGTGAGTGAATTGCAAGGCAATATGCAACAGTTTCAAATATTGTCCCTTGAATTTTCAGCACCGGTTGATTTATCTGGTTTGCATGGTGTGCAAAACATTGAATCAATTGAAGAAGTGGATGAATTGAACTACACAGTAAAAGTGAGCGGACAAAAGGACATGCGCTCACAAATTTTTAAATTGGCTGGAGAAAAAGATTGGCCTCTGGTAGGATTGAAAAAGGAAGAAAATACGATGGAAAAGATTTTTCAGCAATTGACAAAATCATAAGCTATGTTTGAAGTATTTAAAAAGGAGGTTAATAGTTTTTTAAACTCACTTATTGCTTACGTGGTAATAAGTGTTTTTCTGCTTAGCATAGGCTTGCTCACCTGGGTTTTTCCTGAAACCAGCGTGCTGGAATACGGTTTTGCTTCTATGGAAACCTTATTTTCTCTGGGGCCCTATGTATTCATGTTTTTGATACCAGCTATTACCATGCGCATGTTTGCCGAAGAAAAAAAATCTGGCACCCTGGAGTTACTTCTCACCCAACCACTCACTGAATGGCAAATAATACTTGGTAAATATTTTTCAGGATTTATGCTCGTCGTGTTTTCGCTATTGCCTACTATTATTTATTATTATTCTCTTTATCAATTAGGAAACCCAGTGGGAAATATTGATACTGCCGGGGTGTCCGGTTCTTATGTAGGATTAGCTTTGCTTGGAGGCGTTTTTACTTCCATCGGTTTATTTGCCTCTTCCATTAGTGAAAATCAAATTGTGGCATTTATAATTGCGGTTTTCCTTTGCTTTATTTTATATTCAGGGTTCGGCTCCTTAGCCGCGGTAGACGTATGGGGGCAATTTTCATTAGCATTGGAGCAGTTGGGTATTTTATATCATTACAATTCACTAAGTAAGGGATTGCTTGATTCTCGCAATCTTATTTATTTTATCAGCATGGCAACCATTATGCTCATGCTAACCCATTTAATATTAAAAAGTAGAAAATGGTAAACCTGGAAAGCAAAAAACTTGAAGATCTCCTTAAATTTTTGATAGGTTTATTTCTAATCCTTATCGTAAATAATGTGGCCTCCCGGGCATTTTTCAGGATTGACCTTACGGAAGAAAAAAGATACACGATAGCCAAACCCTCGCGAGAATTACTTCGAAATTTGGATGATGTAGTGACAATAGAGGTATTTTTGGCCGGCGATTTACCTGCTGGCTTCGATCGTTTCCAAAAATCAATCAGAGAAACGCTAGAAGAATTTAAAAGCTATGCCGGCTCCAATATACAATATCAATTCATCAATCCCACCACGGCCATAAGTGAAAAGTCTCGTAATCAATTTATGCAGCGACTCAACAACAAAGGCATACAGCCTACTAACCTTTTTGCCACAGAAGAAGGTAAGCAAATAGAAAAGTTGATTTTTCCCGGAGCGATTATTTATTATGGCGGTAGAGAAGAGGGGGTCATGTTATTAAAGGGAAATCTTGCTGCCGGATCTCAGGAGCGTCTCAATCAATCAATCGAAGGTATTGAATATGAGTTAATTGCCACCATTCGAAGCATGGTGATGACCGAGAAAAAAATGGTGGGTATTTTAAAAGGACATGGTACTCCGGATGAAGTTGGCTTGGCAGGTTTAAAAAACTTGTTGCGCGATGATTATCTGATACGCGATGTCGCGTTGGGTAATTCCGAATTGAAAAATCTGGACCTGTTAATGGTAGTAAAGCCCACTCTGAGATTTAACGAAAGTGAAAAATATGAAATAGACCAATACCTGATGAATGGCGGAAAAATATTTTGGTTGATTGATGCCTTGCAAGTAAGTATGGATAGCCTGGGTGGTGAAGGAAGTATCGCCGCTCCCTATGATTTAAATTTATTAGACATGCTTTTTCAGTATGGCATTCGCGTAAATAACAACCACATAATGGACCTAAACGCGAGCGCTTACCCGGTAGTTGTAGGCAATATGGGCGATCAGCCACAAATCCGACCTATGCCATGGCCCTATTTTCCCTTGATCAATAACTTTGGCAATCACCCTGTAACCCGGAACTTAAATGCAATTTACACCCAGTTTATAAGTACAATTGATACTGTGAAGGCCACTGGTGTTATAAAAACACCTCTAATGTTTACTTCTCCCTATTGTAAAACCCGGCAAGCCCCCTATCCACTTAGTTTAAACCAAATAAGAGAAGGGTATAACCCGGAAACTTTTAATACAGGGCCATTTACAGTAAGTTATTTATTATATGGTACCTTTACTTCCGTATTCAAAAATAGAATTTTACCTGGAAAAGTAGCAAAGGAAAATTTTTTAACTGAGAGTACCCCCACCAAAATGATCGTGGTTGCCGATGGCGACATTGCTATATCGGCTACAAACCCTCAATCAGGTAAAGCTTTACCCCTTGGTTTCGATCCTATTACACAACAGCAATTTGCAAATCAGGATTTTATATTAAATGCTATCGCTTATTTAATTGACGAAGATGGATTAATAACTGCCCGAAATAAGGAGATAAAAATACGTCCACTGGATAAAATAAAAGTGCAAGAAGAAAAACTTAAATGGCAACTGATAAACCTTGCATTGCCCCTGGTGGTTTTGATATTGTTTGGAATGGGTAAACTTTTGTTAAGAAAAAGAAAATACGGCAGTAGCTAATGCAAAAAAAGAAGAATTTACGACTATTGACAATACTTTCGGTGCTTATAGTTATCACGGCTATATTGTACAGCATGGGTGATGAAAAACGAGGTACTAACCTTGCAAAGGAAAAATTTGCCGTGGCGGATACCTCTCAAATTACTCGAGTAGAAATAATGCACCAAGGCAAGGGAACTGTTATAAGCCGGGAAAATGGTCGGTGGATGGTTAATGACAAATATTTACTCGATGAGGGTATGCGCACCGTATTGATTTCGGTGCTCAACCGGGTAAGGGTTCAACGCCAGGTAGCTGAGGTAATTCAGGCAGAGGTAAACGACAGCCTTCGACTCAATGGGTACCAGGTGAAAGTTTACGGCCAATCTCAATTATTGATGGAGTATTTTGCCGGAGGAGATAAAGGAGCCAATGTATCTTATTTTAAGAAGCCCGAAGAAGAAACACCCTACGTAGTTCACTTGCCGGGGTACGAAAGTTATGTTACTGGACTTTTTGAAATAACCGAAAATGACTGGCGAAATCGAATTGTGTTAGCAACTAACTGGAATGTGATTGATACCCTGACTTTAGATTACCCTCAAAACCCGCAAAGCAGTTTTAGTATCATTTTTCGTAATAATCAATACCAGGTTCCTGAAGTAGCTAAAGCTGACACCAGCGTGCTGTATAATTTCATGGACAACATAAGTTATATTGTTGCGGATCAATACATTGATAAGGGCCAGTATCCTCAATTTGATAGTTTGGCCAATACGCAGCCTTTGGCAGTTTTATTCGTAAAAGAAATAGGCGAAAAATTTGCTAAACAGGTTCAGTTTTATCCACCCTTGCCACAAAAAAGGATGCTTTTGGGAAAATTTGATAATCAATTGATATTATTTGATTTCAACCGTATCAGAAGTGTTTTGATTAGAAGGGAAGCTTTGGTAAAGGAAAAATGAATACATTATGAAATAATTTAATTTTATTACATTTGAAATATGAAATTCAAAGAATTACGTATAAAGAAATTTAGGGGCATCAATGATTTAAAAATAGATGATTTTCAGCAAGTTAACTTAATTGTTGGGAAAAATAATAGTGGAAAAACGTCAATATTAGAAGCTCTATTTCTGCTTACTGGTATCTCAAATGTTGAACTACAAAGAAACATCAACATATTCAGAAATTACGTCAAGTTGAATGATCAAAATGATCTTGGTCTAATTTTTTACAATCTAAATTTTGATAATGAAATAACATTAAATGCGAATTTTGATATTGAAAGAGTTGAAAGAAACCTTTCAATTAATCCCATTTTTAAACTTGAAGATTATCTAAATAAAGAGCCTATTCATAAAAACTACTCCAACAATATAAATGATAATGTATCTACTTTACAGAAGGATGTTGAAGGGGTAGAATTTAACTTCTCAATCAAACAAAAAAATACAAGAAAAGAAAAATTTAAATCAAAATTTTTGCTTAAGGGATCAAATTCTGTAGAAATAAAACTAGATCCTCACTACAAAGAAGAATTAAGAGGTATTTATTTAAACCCTACTTTATCTAATTATAATGATTTATCATCCAGAATTGAAAAATTATTAGTAGCTAAGAAAAAAAATAAATTGATTAATATCCTTAGGCAGATAGAACCAAACATAATTAGTATAGAATTAGGAACCGGTGGAATTGTTTACGTAGATACCGGATTAGATCGTCTGCTTCCAATTAACATAATGGGTGACGGTATCCGTAGGATGCTTTATATTATAGCTTCCATTAGTGATGCTGCCAACGGAATGGTATTTATAGATGAAATTGAGAATGGCTTTTATTATAGTATCCAAGAAGACTTATGGCACTTAATTTTTGAAGCCGCTTATGAGTATAATGTTCAGGTTTTTGCTACTACTCATTCAGAAGAATGCGTAAAAGCATTTAAAAATGTATATGGTAATCATATTACTTTGTTTACTAATGACTCCTTAAGATTATATCGTATTGAAAAGCAAGACGATATAATGAAGGCCATAAAGTTTGACTATGAAATGTTGAATGCGGCTGTTGAACAAGATTGGGAAGTAAGGTAATGAAAATATCCATTACAAAACATAAAATATTAGGAGTGGAAGGAGTTGATGAAGAAAAATTTTTTGAAGCATTATTTAAACACTTACATATAACTGATGTTCAAATTATTAATTTAGAAGGTAAAAGTAATTTCAAATCAAGTTTTGATTTACTCAATACCTTGTTCAGGGATTGCTGAATATCCGAACATCCTTGTCCCCATACATTTATTTATTAAAAAAATCTAATTTTTGAGTTATTCAGTGGTTACTTTTTGATTAAATAAAGTAATGAATATTTTCAATCCATTTTTTACTAGATAAATATGATAAAGCCAATAATTCCTGAAAATGAAACTCAACGGATTAAAGAACTTTTTAAATACAATATACTGGACACCCCGCCAGAAGATGCATTTGATGAAATAACCAGATTGGCCTCTTCTATTTGTGGCACATCCATATCGCTGGTATCTTTGGTAGATAAAGATAGGCAGTGGTTTAAATCTAAAATTGGTCTAGCATTAGAAAAAACTTGAGGATTAAATTGATTAAATTACCAAATCACCTGCATTATTTGATGAATGGAAAGGCGAATAACAACACATAGATGATGTAACGGTTTTGGGGTTTCAGCCTTCCGCAATAAATCAAAAATAAACTTTAACAAATCTTTGTTCAATACATGATCACATTACCCAGTTCTTTGGCAATACCTTTTTCGGTATTTTTTAATTCCTGGATTACCTTGAGGTAAAGCAATTCCTCTTCAACTTCTTTAGCGTTTTTCAATATCTCCCGGTTTTCACTGATCATTTTGCGTAGATACCGTTGCTTAAGCCGCAAAACATTTTCATAAACCAGATTAGCTAATTTGTCTTTTTCTTTGGGTACGTAAATATGATATTTATCTTCCCATAATGGACTTATTTCATGCTGATCTGAAATTAAATCCACTACCAGATTCCTGATCTTCTCTGATCCTTGTCTTTTTAAAAATTCTGCATCTACGATGATATTCTTTTGCAAATGCTCTTTAAAAATATTGATAATTTCAACATAAGCAGGTGTACTAAATTCAATTTCGTGCAACTCCTCCAGCAGATGTTGACAGATAGAGGATTCATTTTCCAACTGGTTAAGACCATAGTTTAACAGCAGGCGTATGCTTTCTCTTTCCTGCTGGGCTAGTGAATCCTGATTATAAATTTTTTCTTCCTTTTCCTCCAGGCCTGCTTCCTGTGTTACCTCTTCCCCACTCTCTTCTTCAATTTGGCGTTTTTGTTTTTCCTTCTTCTGGCTTAGCAGCACCTTATTCATCTGGGTGATTAGCACGGACTCATCAATGCTCAGCAAAGTACTACACTGCTGCAAGTAAACACTACGCTTGATCGGATCCGGAATTTTGGCAATTGATTGTACAATTTCTCTTATAACTTCGCTTTTGCGAATGGGGTCTCGTTCGGCTTCTTCTTTAAAAAGGTTTACTTTGAAAGTGATGAAATCGATAGGTTGTGTTTGCAAATATTCCTGAAAAGCGGTGGAACCTACCTGCCGGAAATAACTATCAGGATCTTCCCCTTCAGGAAAAACAACTGCTTTAACATTCAACCCACCTTCCAGAATCATATCAATACCCCGCAATGAAGCTTTAATTCCTGCTTCGTCACCATCGAAAAGCACTGTAATATTTTCAGAGAAGCGGCCTATCAGTCTGATTTGATCTTCGGTAAGGGAAGTACCTGATGATGCTACTACATTTTCGATGCCTGCCATATGCAAGCCAATTACATCCGTGTAACCTTCTACCAGGTAGCAATTTTCTTTTTGCCGAATGGCTTGTTTGGCCTGGTAAATGCCATATAGAATCTTGCTTTTGTGGTAAACATCCGTTTCCGGAGAATTAAGGTATTTAGGCTGATCATCCTTTTTTAATGTGCGGGCCCCAAATGCGATGGTTTTTCCGCTTACACTTTGAATTGGAAAAATCACCCGCCCTCGAAAACGATCAAATATTTTATCCGGCTCCTTACGAATAATCAACCCGGCTTTTTCCAAGAGCTCTTCAGAGTGTCCATCGGCTTTGGCTTTTTTATAAAAACTGTCCCATTCCGGAAAGGTATAGCCTAATTCAAATTTCTTTATGTTTTGTTTATCAATTCCCCGCTCCTGCAGATAGCTCAGGCCAATATTTTTACCATCTTCAGTTTGCCAGAGATTGTGAATGAAAGTTTCTTTGGCATAATTGAGCACTATATAAAGACTATCACGTTCATTTTGCTTATGCACTTCATCTGGCGGTAGTTCTTCCTGCTCCACGGTAATAGCATACTTCGAGGCTAATTGCTTAAGCGCCTCCACGTAGCCCAAACCTTCTATTTCCATCACGAAACCTACCGAATCACCCCCTTTGCCACAACCAAAGCATTTATAAATGCCTTTGGCTGGAGAAACGGTGAACGAGGGAGTTTTTTCATCGTGGAAGGGACAACAGGCAAGCATATTCTGTCCACGGCGCTTCAAGGTAACATAATCCGACACCACATCCACGATATCGGCTGTATCCAAAATGTTTTGTACGGTAGAATCACTGATACGCATACTACAAAGATAAGCAGGAGGAAGGTACAGCGGGCGAAATGGGCCGGATTAAATTTATTTAGGTATTTTTCAGAATATTAGCATTTAACAATCGCCCGCTCTAATCTATGCTGAATCCCGTTTTTTTTTCTCCTGGTACATGTGATCAATAATATCCTTAAACTCCTTCTCAATCACATTTCGTTTTATTTTCAATGTAGGCGTAACCTCGTCCTTTTCCTGGCTGAAATTGCGATCTAACAAACGAAAGTTTTTTACTTTTTCGTAATTAGGAAGGTTGCTTTGCAATTGCTCAATTTTTTCTCTGAAGAAACTTAAAACGACTGAATTGTTGACTAATTCTTCTTTATTATCAAAATCAATGCCTTTCGATTTGGCAAAATCCTCCAGAAATTCAAAAGAAGGTACAATAAGTGCAGTAACAAACTTGCGATTATCTCCAAAGATAGCGATCTGGTCTACGAACTTATCACTGCTGATAATCGATTCAACCATTTGTGGAGATACATATTTGCCTACGGATGTTTTTATTAATTGCTTGATGCGTTCCCGGTAAAAGAGGTTTTGATTTTCATCAATATCACCTGCATCGCCAGTTTTGAACCAACCATCTTCAAACACTTCTTCCGTATCCTTCAGTTTGTTGTAATAACCTTTCATCACGGTTCTACCTTTTACCCAAATTTCTTTATTAGGACCAATTTTTACCTCAATACCTGGCATTTTAGTACCAATGCTATCCAAATCGAAATAGTCATCATCGAAGGCGCAAACGGTTGCCGTAGTTTCGGTGAGGCCGTAACCGTATTTTATATTCATACCAATAGAATGAAAAAATTCGTTAATATGCTTCATTAACGGCGAACCTGCTACCGGCATAAATTTAATATTTCCACCAAATAAGTTAAGTAATCGGTTCAATACTAATTTATTGGCAATTCTATAGGAGATTTTTAAAGGCAAAGGAACAGACTTTTTTTGCCTGCGTAAATGCATTCGCTTATTTCCGGTACTTACAGACCATTTGAAAAGCTTTTGCTGAATGGATGGCGCTTTTTCAATTTTGGCTGTTATGCCCTCATGGATTTTTTCCATCAGCCGAGGCACCGTCGCCATCAAAGTTGGCTTAACCGTTTGCATAGCGTTGAGCACCTCTTTTGGGTTGCGCAGGTAATTATTTTCAGCACCTTTATACAACACGTACAAAGTCCAGGCTCTTTCAAACACATGGCTCAATGGCAAAAATGCTATGTTAACATCCTTTTCATTAACCGATAATTTATTATCGTGGATTTCCATGGCGTAAAGGAAATTGTCGTGCGTGAGCATTACCCCTTTTGGATCGCCGGTAGTACCTGAAGTGTAAATTAAAGTAGCCAGGTCATCGGGTTTAATTTTTTGCAAGCGATCTTCACGGGCCTCATGGTCTACTTGAGCATTAGCAACAAAGTCTTTGAACCAGATCACCGGGGCTCCTTCTTTATATTTTATATTTTCATCGAGCAGCACCAGCTTACGCAAATATTTACTTTTAGCTAAAAGAGGTTCTATTTTATCATATTGTTCCTGCTCCCCCACAAAAACAATTGATATTTCAGCATCATTAATAATGTATTCGGCATGGCTGGTTGTATTGGTTGCATAGATGGGCACTGAAACTGCAGCGGCATTTAAAATACCAAAATCAGCCAAAGTCCATTCAGGCATATTTTGTGAAAAAATGCCTATTTTATCGCCAGGCTTTACATTTTCCGCAATTAATGCTCCCGCTATCCGGTCAATTGTATTGGTAAGTTCTTCCCAGGTATAACTTTTATCGGTAAAAACTTCTCTCAAGGCAACCTTATGGGTTAAAGTTTGGGCCTTGTTTTTTATCATGGTCACTATGTGATTTTTATCCATCTATTTATTTTTTTCTAAAAGGCTATTTAATCGTGTTTTAAGTATCAAATAAATACAGAAAATCTCCCATACAGGAAGCTGTTTTGATTTTTTGTATAATTACAACTAGCAGTTAAGGCGCAAAGTTAATTCATTCAAGCAGGAATCAAAGATTAAATTTTCTATTACTTTAATAAGGTATTCAATTTTCTTCATTTTCTTCGGTCTTAGCAAAATGATGACGAAACCTATAAAAAAGCCACAATGTAATCAAACCAGTTGCAACACCAGCCACCAGCAATATGACATTGTAAAACTGTGGAGCGAAAAATGAAATTCTAATGATTATTACAGTCAACACGAAGCCAGCATTTCTGAATATTTCTGCAAAACCCTGGTAAAAAATAAAGGAAATTAGCAACAATAGCACATCAAAAAATACCATTATACCAAAAAAGTCTTTGTAAAACACATGACCTACTTCTACATTTCCCTCTAAGTGAAAATGAATAACTGACCAGCGATACAAACTATAAACGCTAAGCACGATGAAAATCAAGAGTAATAAGGCGCCGATTGCCTTTTCGGAGTCTATCAATTTTTTCTGACGCTTTGGAGCACCACGATTATTTTCATGATAAATTTTGTAAAATAAACCAACCAACAAGAAAAGTAACAAGCCCCCAAGTAAATCCATGCCCACGTAAATCATTTGTTCAGCATTTTCGTTCCAGGTTGCTATGGAGTCAAATTCTGAAATATCTTTGAATACTCTACGAATAACAATTAAGGCAATTACCTCGTATTGTTTGCCAATAGACAGCGGAAACTCACGAGGAATGGCTTCTATAATTAAAATGACCTCATAAAAAATAATGAAACTGAAAGGCGTGTAAATGGCAGAAAGGTAAGAATGGGACAAGTCCTGTAAAAAAGACCATTCAAAATTAAAATTTTTAACCAGGTATACTAAAAATAAATGAATGAGAAAACTAAGGATAGCCGCACTTAGGACAACCTTATCAAGTAAACGAAGATTTTTTTTCGTAAATACCGTATCAAAAACCATTGCCAATACCTTAATCATTTTTATGAAACAGCATATTCTATCTGAATGTTTTAAAGAGCGTGAGATAACAAAATTGATCTATCTGCTTTTGCATCATTATAATTCTGATTAGCTTTAAGGTCCAAATTAAATTCAAAAATTATGTTAGCCATTTTTCTTGCTGCCATCGTTGTCTTTTTTATTGCCTACAGAATTTATGGTCGTTTTTTAGATAAAACTTTTGATGTAGATGATAAAAATCAAACGCCTGGTCACACGGAGTATGATGGTGTAGATAGGGTGCCAACCAAAACACCTGTACTGCTTGGCCACCACTTTTCTTCTATTGCCGGGGCAGGGCCGGTAGTTGGACCTATTATAGCCGGCATAGCGTTTGGTTGGCTCCCGGCTTTGCTATGGATAGTACTGGGATCGATATTTGTAGGAGGGGTACATGACTACTCCTCGCTAATGGCCAGTATTCGTCATAAAGCTAAATCAGTGGCTGAGATAGCCCGGCAGCATATGTCGCCCCTTTCTTATAAATTATTCTTGGTTTTTATCTGGCTGGCCCTGGTTTACATATTAATTGTATTTGTAGACCTGACTGCTACAGGTTTTTCGGGCAGCCCTGAAGTGGCCACTAGTTCCACATTTTTTATATTATTGGCTTTAGTATTTGGATTTATGGTCAACAGGATGAAGCTATCATTTAAAGTTGCTTCTTTTATTTTTGTGCCGCTAGTTTTTGCTGGTGTGGCACTTGGACACCAAATACCTATTACTGCCGAGTGGATGCCTTTTTTAATAAACAACAATTTGACCCGTACATGGACCATCATTCTGCTGGTATATTGCCTGGTTGCATCAGTTTCTCCAGTATGGGCGCTTTTACAACCCCGCGATTATCTTTCATCGTTTTTGTTGTATGGTTCTTTATTAGGAGCTTTTATAGGTATATTAATTGGGGGATTTGAACTTACATATCCAGCATTCACCGTGTGGTCAGATATTGATAAAGGAACATTATTTCCAATATTGTTCATTACCATTGCCTGTGGCGCATGCTCCGGATTTCATAGCATTGTAGCTTCGGGCACCACCTCAAAGCAACTGGACAAAGAGTCAGATGCACGTAAAATTGGTTATGGTGCCATGCTAATTGAAGGATTGGTAGCAGTAATTGCTTTGTTTACAGTAGTAATGATGGCCTCAAATGCCAATATATTAAAACAAGACCCTTTGTCAATTTATGGTAATGGCATTGGAAATTTTATGGCTACTTTTGGCTTGCCTTATGAGTGGGGCCGCTCTTTTGGTATATTGGCGGTTTCTACTTTTTTATTAACCACCCTCGATACCTCCACCCGATTGGGCCGGTATGTTTTTGAAGAGTTTTTTAATTTGAGTGGAGGTAATACTCGATTTATTTCCACTATTGCTACCCTTACCCTCCCTGTGCTTTTTACTTTTATAACATTAAAAGATACTATGGGCAACCCATTACCAGCCTGGAAAGCGATATGGCCAATTTTTGGTGCCACTAACCAATTATTAGCTGGTCTGGCATTGCTGGTTGTTTTTGTGTATTTGAAAAAGAAAAGTAAAAAGTCATTATTTGTGGTATTACCCATGTTGTTTATGTTAATCATGACCATCTGGGCTTTAATTCAGTTAATTTATCAGCAAGGATTAACCACCCTCGGGATTATATCCACATTCCTGTTAACTTTAGCGATTATCTTAATTGTAGAAGCAGTAAGATCAATTTTCTTTTCAAAAGATAAAATAATAAATGCTACATAAAAAAAGGGATGTGCTTTTCACACATCCCCCACTTTAAACCACTAACAAACAAAAAACAATTACAGATCAAAATCGGCTGGTAATAAAACTTTGTTGATAACATGTACAACGCCATTTTTGGCAACTACATTTGCTTTCAAAACGTCTGCGTTATTAATCTTAACTTTACCTTGCTTCTTAGTGACTACTACATCGCTACCTTCCACCGTTTCAGCCAATTGACCATCGGTAAGTTGATCAGAAGTAATGTTACCAGCTACCACATGATAAGTCAATATTTTCACTAGCTTATCTTTATTCGCAGGCATAAGAAGCAATTCTAAAACACCATCCGGTAATTCTGCAAAAGCTTCATTAGTAGGTGCAAAAACAGTGTATGGCCCATCTCCTTTTAAGGTCATTACCAACTCGGCTTGTTTAACCGCAGACACTAAAGTGCTCAACATATCGGTAGAAACTGCCAAATCAACAATGTCTTTATCCTCAGCTTTTGGATCGGCTGGATCGTCAGCAAATGTAGTTGAAAGTGAGAATGTTAATAACAATGCAAAAAATAATGTTAATCTTTTCATAGTTTTTATTTTAAATTAAAATTTATCTACTTAAAGGTTTGTGTTTAATAATTGTTTTAAATATTTAAACAAATTTAAAAAGTTTCATGCGGTTATTGAATGATGGGGACTTAGTAGCGATTAAATACATCTACGTTCTGCCTTCCGGATCGAAATCAATTTTATTAAGGATTTACTGATTATGGCCTGGCAATAGCAATCATGAAACCTTCTTATCGCCCAATACATCCTCTACATATACCATCCTGATTAAAATAATAAAGGTGGCTAGGATTGGGGTGGACAAGAACAAGGCTAATATCCCTAAAATGATGGTGAAGAAAATTTGTATTACCAGTAAAAGAACCGGTGGCATTTGTATCGCGCGTTTTTGCACATTGGGTGTAATAAAATATGTTTCGAATAATTGCACTCCGGTAAACATAAGTGCAACATATAATGCCTGCTGAGGACTATCGATCAAGGTAACCAAAATTGGAGGGATAGCGGCAATTACGGGACCAATATTGGGTACAAATGATAAGAAAAAAGTGAACACAGCAAAAGTAATTACCAACGGTACATCCAACAGCCAAAGGCCAATACCTGTAAGGACCGCCGTTAGAAACATATCTATGATTTTACCTACAAACCAGCGGAACAGCGTACTACTAATGGTACTTAATACCTCTTTCACTCTTTTACGCTTCGATTTTGGAAATAATTTAACAAAACCGTCGCGATATAATTTAGGATCTGCAGCAAGAAAAACTCCAAATACGAATATAAGCAAAATATCGAGTAGGGCACTTAGGGTACCTTGAGCTACATTTAAAACTTTACTTACATTATTCATTACGTTTTCGCCTGACTTTAAATCTTCGTCAATTGATTTTAACAATCGGGAACCCACCTGAGAGTCTTCCAGGTAATCTGTTACTTGATCAATGGCTTGAGGTATTTTTTCAGAAAGTTCTTCTACCTGGTTGGCTACACTTGGAGCTAATATAAAGTAAAGGCCACCAAATACTAAAACATTAGTTACGATAACTACTGGCAGCCACAATTTTACATTACCATTGGTTTTATTAGCAATAACACGAGCCAGACCTCTCCACAATATAGCCAAAAGCCCACCGGCAAAAAGCAATAAGATGACATGAATACCGCTTTTAATCAGCAATAATAAAAGTAAAATTAAGATTACTATAAGAATTTTTTTGACGAAGGAGCTATAATCAGACTTGCTCATTTATTGCTTTTTATAGATATAAATGGAACCGATAGATTTTGTTTAAAAAAGTTGATAATTACGATTGATGAGTTACTTTTGACTTTGGCAATGCAAAAGTTAATATATTAGCTGTCTGGCTGAATGCAAACCCAGGTGAGACCCAGGCAAAAATTTAATTTTTTAAATCTTAAGCTTAAACACGGTAAACACCTGGGGCTCAGATTTTACCGTGAGGCTACCATTATGCATTTGCATTATTTGGCGGCTAAGCGCAAGGCCAATACCAGAGCCCGTTTTCTTTGTAGTATAAAAAGGTATAAAAATCCTTTCAATAGCTTCCGGAATTATACCGGGTCCATTGTCTTTTACTTCTATCAGCACCCGTAAGTCCGCATCAAATCGAGCCCTAAGCTCTATTTTTCGGTCCTCCTGGTCACTAATAG
Source organism: uncultured Roseivirgaceae bacterium (assembly GCA_964592475.1). Classification (GTDB taxonomy): domain Bacteria; phylum Bacteroidota; class Bacteroidia; order Cytophagales; family Cyclobacteriaceae; genus CAZQEZ01. The sequence goes on along the minus strand of CAZQEZ010000008.1, from coordinate 40,257 downwards.
CTTCTTTGGCGTTTTTCAACAAGTTGATCAATACCATTTCTATCAAATCCTCATCGGCAGTAATCGAAAGGTCTTTAACATCTACAAAACAGGTAAAAGACACGTCAGCAGATTTAAAATCGGAATCCATTAATTTATGGATGTGATTGAAAAGCTGCTTTACGTCAATGGTTACAAATTTAGGTTTTGGTATACTGGTGTAATCACGATAAGCATCTACAAACTTTATTAAGGCTTTACTGCGCGATTCAATTGTTCGCAGACCATGGCCAAGATCCTCAATACTTTCCAGATCTATTTCGCAAATATCATCATCCTCATCTCCGTAGCGTACATCTTCTTTTAGTATTTCATTAAGTGTTCCTGTAAGAGAAGCTATTGGAGTTATTGAATTCATGATTTCGTGACGCAATACCCTGGTAAGATTTTGCCAAGCCTCTATTTCTTTTTGTTGTAACTCCGTTTGGATATTTTGAATTGCCAGCAGTTTTAAAGTTTTGCCCCGCATGATCAAATGTGTAGCCTGTACTGATAAATGTAAATCGTTGCTAATACGGATCATACTATTTTTACCAGCTGGTAATTCCATCAGCAATGTATACAAAGTTGGGTTAGCAGGTTTTAATTCTACTATATTGCGAATATTATAGGCAGAGAAAAACCGACGAGCCGTGTTATTAATGAGTTCTACCTTTCCTTCGGTATCAAAAGAAAGTACGCCGGTACTTATATGTTGCACCACTGTATTAAGATAATTAAGATGCTCTTCTTTTTCTCTACGAGTTTCACGAAAAGCATCCATAACTTCGTTGAAAGCGTGATTTAAATCTTTAAAGCTATGACCAAGTTTATTATCAGTAGAAAACCCTGAAGAAAAATCAGAATATTTAATCGATTCTAAAAAGCGGGAAAGCTTTCGATTGGTGTTTTCCAGATAGCGGAATAGTTCTACCAATTGCAGCAATACAATGCCAGCAACAATGATAAGGCTCACTAGATTGTTTTCCTGCGATAGTAAGTACACGAAAAAGTAAAGCACCAATCCCAGAAATATTATCCGGATAATCACATTTCCACGAAAGCTTCTAAAGGCCATATTTTTCTAGTCTACGGTAAAGTGACGAACGAGTGAGCCCCAATTCACTTGCAGCTGCAGTAATGTTTCCGTCATGTTTTTTCAATACTTTTCTAATCAAAATTTTCTCAACTTCTTCAAGCTTAAATTGCTCTAGCATTACATTGGCATCTTCTGCTTCAGTAGGTTGTGATGTTGTAGCACCGCTACTAAAAAACAAATCATCGGGTTGTAATACACTACCACTACTCATAATAACGGCACGCTCTAGCGCATGCTGCAATTCTCGCACATTGCCAGGCCATTGATATTTTTCCATTCGTTTAATTGCTGGCTCACTGATAGTTTTTACGTCTTTATTATACTTTTTCGAGTAATACAATAAAAAGTGATTGGCAAGCAGAGGAATATCTTCTAATCTTTCCCTTAATGGTGGCAGGGCAACTTCGATGGTATTGATACGATATAAAAGATCTTGCCTAAATTTATTTTCACGCACCATCTCATAAATAGGCATATTGGTGGCACTCACCAATCTTATATCCACCTCCTTTACTTTATTGCTACCTACTCTGGTTACTTTTCTGCTTTGCAAAGCTGAAAGCAACTTGGCTTGTAACGGTTGAGAAAGGTTGCCAATTTCATCCAGAAAAAGCGTACCTCCGGAAGCAATTTCGAAACGACCTGCCCTATCTTCTTTAGCATCAGTAAAGGCACCTTTGGTGTGGCCAAATAGTTCACTTTCAAATAATGATTCACTTATGGCGCCTAAGTCTACATTTATAAAGGCTTCTTTATTACGAGGCGAATTACGATGAATGGCCCGGGCAATTACTTCTTTACCCGTACCATTTTCACCCAACACGAGTACATTAGCATCGGTGGCGGCTACTCGCTCTATGGTTTCAAATACCCTAAGCATGGCCGGGCTTTGGCCAATGATGTCTTGAAATTTGTGATCCAGGTCGGCGCTCATGGTTTCCTGGCGAGAGCGTAGGTTACTGATTTCTAGTTTACTCGCCCGTAGTTTCATAGCCGACATTACCGTAGCCAAAAGCTTTTCATTTTCCCATGGCTTCAATACAAAATCGGTAGCTCCCTCTTTTATGGCCCTCACTGCCATTTGCACATCACCATAGGCAGTAATTAGCACCACTACAGCTGAAGGATCAATTTCAAGTATTCGCTCCAGCCACAAAAAACCTTCATGGCCACTACTTACGTCTTTGGTAAAATTCATGTCGAGCAAAATCACATCATATTGCTCGTAATTTAAAATAGAAGGTATAGACTCCGGGTTCTTTTCAATATCCACCTGAGCAAAGTGTCTCTTTAAAAACATTTTGGCTGCTTGTAGCAAATCTTCGTTATCATCTACTACTAAAATCCTACCACTTTTATTTGGGTTTTTTACCATTTTAGTCTTTCTATATTTTTGCTTCTTGCAAATGGGTGCAAAAGCAAAGCCAAAGATAAAGTTAATTATAAATAGAAAAATAATAATATATCATAAATAACGATAATGGGTGATAAAAGCCAATTTTACAAATTTTCATTATATTCTAAGCTCCTAATAATAAAGAGGCTTATTAGAAATAATTCGTCCGCTACCGGACAGGCACGTTCGTAGGTGAACGATTGCGAACAGGAAGGATGAAGAAATAATTGCTTGTAATGCACATTTTCATATTGGCACGCTTGTTGGCATCAAATGATTGGTTAATGATTAAATTGAACGATGGACAGAGTAATTAAAAAGAAAAAATGGACTACCAAAAGAATTGGAATGATTGCTTTTGCAGTGCTTTTTTTATCATTTGTAATTTATACATTTTTATTGGCCGATAATCGATCCAAATTAAATGTTGACACTGAAAAGCTTACTGTTTCTACTGTAGATCACGGTACTTTTCAAGAATATATTCCGGTAACGGGAACGGTGATGCCGAGCAAGACCTACTATATTGATGTGGTAGAAGGAGGCATTATAAAAGCTATAAAAACTGAATCAGGAGCAATGGTTGAAAGGGGTAAAGTAATACTTGAACTGTCCAACTCTAACCTGGAGCTAAATGTGCTCGACAGGCAAACAAATTTATACGAGCAACTAAGCCTTACAGCCACTACACGCCTTTCCCTTGATCAAAATGATCTGGATCAACAAAGACAGATTGCGGAGATTAATTATCGCTTACAACTTTTGGAACCTCAGGTACAACGACTTAAAAATTTGTATAAAAAAGAACTGGTTTCAAAAAGAGAACTGGAAGAAGTAGAAGAAGAATATTTATACAACAAGAAAAGAAAGAAAATATTAAGCGAATCTTATCAAAAAGACTCCCTTTCTCGTGCCATTCAGCTACGGCAATTAGGCCGCAGGGAAACTATGATGATGAAAAGCCTAAATGGTGTGAATGGCATACTGGATAATTTGATTGTGAAAGCCCCAATGAAAGGTTTGCTTACCATGATTCCGGATTTGGAAATAGGACAGTCGATAAACCAGGGAGAAAGTATAGGCCAGGTAGATGTTGTAGGCAGTTATAAAGCCAGGGTAAGAATAGACGAGCTTTATCTGCCGAGAATTGATACCGGCCAGATTGGCACATTCCAATTTGACAATAATACTTATACATTAAAAATTACAAAGATATACCCCAACATAACCGAAGGCAGATTTGAAGTGGACATGGAATTTGTTTCTGAACAGCCGGCAGGTATCAAAAGAGGTCAATCGTTGCGTATAAGGCTTGAACTAAGCAAATCACAAGAAGCATTGCTACTTTCTATGGGAGGTTTTTATCAAGACACCGGTGGCAATTGGGTATACGTGCTTAAGGATAATGGTAATAAAGCAGTAAAGCGCGACATACGCCTGGGGCGGAAAAACAATGAAAACTTTGAAGTACTAGAAGGTCTGCAACCCGGTGAAAAGGTGATTACTTCCTCTTACGAGCATTTTGGTGACAATGAAGTACTATTATTGAATTAAAAAAATAACTTAAACATACAATCATGATAAAGATTAGAAACCTAAAAAAGCTTTACACTACCGATGAAGTAGAAACAACTGCCCTGAACAGCATCAACGTGGATATCAATGAAGGCGAATTTGTGGCTATTATGGGCCCATCAGGTTGTGGAAAATCTACGCTTTTAAACATTTTAGGATTACTGGATAATCCCTCAGAAGGAGAATATCACTTCGTCAATCACGAAGTATCCAACTATTCCGAAAGACAAAGGGCACAATTGCGTAAAGGATCTATCGGTTTTGTGTTTCAAAGTTTCAACCTGATCGACGAATTGACTGTATTTGAAAACGTGGAATTACCATTATTATATTTAAAGGTACCCTCTTCGGATAGGAAGAAAAAAGTAGAAGAAGTGCTAGAGCGTATGAACATCATGCACCGTCGCAATCACTTTCCACAACAGCTGAGTGGAGGTCAACAGCAGAGGGTAGCTGTGGCAAGAGCTATTGTAGCCAAGCCAAAAGTAATATTGGCCGATGAACCTACCGGTAACCTTGATTCGGCCAATGGAGAAGAAGTAATGAAGCTCTTGAGCCAGTTGAATGAAGAAGGCACCACGATAATAATGGTAACGCACTCACCCTATGATGCCAATTATGCTCACAGGATAATAAATCTATTTGATGGAAAAGTAGTGACTGAAAATATAAAAGAGCAATTTCATATTTAAGAAATATTAATTTATGTAATTACCTGAGTCATCATTCTTATCGTATTTGATCAAAAGCGAAAATGCTCGTTGTAGTACTTCCGCTTTTTGATTTATTCTAAATATAACTCAATTGACGATATTGCTAGAAATTCAATCAAAGGAGGGCTTAATTATAATTATAGAAAAGATTTTTTTTACATAATGCTAACAGAATTAGTAGCATTAGGTTTACTTCACCCGGAAAATAAACAATAGCCAATCACTAAGCCTCACCTCTTTTAAGCTCGATTATTGTTACTTCAGGCCAAATGCCTATTCTACCCGGGTAACCTATAAAGCCGAAACCTCTATTGACATACAAGAATTGATTATTTTGCTGATAAAGCCCCGCCCATTGCTCGTATACAAATTTGGAAGGGCTCCATTTCCAATCACCTATTTCTACTCCAAACTGAAATCCATGGGTATGACCACTAAAGGTAATATCTATATCTTGATACCCGGGAAGCACCTGTTTATTCCAATGGCTGGGATCGTGAGAAAGTAAAAGCTTAACTGGCAAATCTTGCATGCCCTGATAGGCTTTTTGCAAATCACCATATTTGGGAAACCTACCTTTACCCCAATTTTCCACTCCTATTATTCCTATTTGAGCATTATCCACCGTAACCGTTCTATTCACATTATTGAGTAAATCCCAGCCCAATGCTTTATGTGCTTCGAGTAAATCCTGAAAGTTTTGCTTCTTGGCTTCCGGAGAGGGCCATTGCCGATAGTCGCCATAGTCATGATTACCTAAAGTAGAAAATACTCCCAAGGGAGCTTTAACTTGATTGAAAACGTTAATATATTCTTTGATTTCATCGGATGAATTGTTTACTAAGTCTCCTGTAAAAAAGATAAGATCGGGCTTTTCAGCCATGAACATTCCAACGCCACCATTTACTGCCTTTTTATTAAAAAAACTTCCGGAATGGATATCAGATAATTGCCCAATACGCATACCATCAAATTCTTTGGGTAAATTGGGCAAATAAATTGTTTTACGATGAACACGGTAATTGTGAGCACCACTTATAATCCCAAAGCTCATGGTAACAGCCGGTATTGCTCCAGCTACCAATGCCGTTCGTGAAAGAAATTCGGAGCGGCTGATTTTTTTTCCTGCCGAAAGTACTGCCTCATTTTTACTGGAAGCAGAAATTTTATATACTGCCCACCGGATAAGCCTCACCAAATCATCAATAAGCAAAAAAATAATGGCAAATGTTTTAGCTATTACATGAATAAAAATCCATACGATTATAAAATTACGGAAGGTCCTACTTACAGACTCGATATCAAAAAAATTAACGGCTATTATACCAGCAAAAGTAATTACCGTAATACTCCAGTAAGCGACATATACAAATTTACGCCAGCCAGGGCTTAAGGTACCAGTTACATTTTTTACTGCCTGAAAAACATAAAAATCGAGAAGTAAAATGGCAATAGCCAGAAAAGAAATGAAAATTGTTCTATTCATAAGAAAGATAAACCCGATATTGCATGCATGAGTATTAATTTCATAGGTAAGAACGAACAATTATAATTATAGTTTATCAGGTCACTATTTTATTTTTTGTGGTGATACAATGTTTAAAACAAGTACAAAATCGAATTATTAAGGGTGCTTAGTGACTGCTGGTGAAATTATGGGGAAAAACAGAAAATTACTGTAGAAATACACCAGCAATATTAACTTACACCGCAATAAATGAAAAAATCAAATATTTAAAATATCCGGAGAACATAATAAAAATTGCTGGTTTTACGATGTTTATAAGCCCTAGGCAATATTTTTTTTCCTCAATTCATTAAAAGCCATTTCACATTCGCGGCTAAGCATATTGATTAGTTTAAACAGCTGTTCGGCATTAGATTTATTTTGGCAGTATTGCTCAATATCTTTGATCAGGCGCTGCCCATCGTTCATTCCCATAAATGTAAGCGATGGCTTCATACGGTGAGCTGTTCTACCTATCTGAGGCCAATTATTCTGACGAGCCAGTAACTGCATTTCAGCAAGTAATTCTGGCGTTTGCTCCAAAAAAGTAGTAATCATGTCGCTCATAAAATTTTCATCATTATCACTTATGGACTTTAAGTACGATAAGTTGGTAGTTCTATTCATCTTTACTAAAAGTTAAGTTATCACTCGTTTTTTACAATAGCTTATTTATTCATTTCTACATAATCTTCTTTGTCTTCCATTTCTTTCAAATATCGATAAATAGTTGACTTACCAATATCTAATTTTTGGGCTACTTTAATTACATTATTGTCGTGTTTATCCAAAAAGTATTGAATTATTTTAAATATATAATCCCTTAAAGATAGCTCTTCATTAAGAAGATTATTGTCATTTAAAATGTTTACGCTGTTAAACTTAATATCTTCGGCAGTTATCGTTGTATCAGCCGCCATTACTGCGCTTAGTTCTACTACTGATTTAAGTTCACGAACATTTCCCGGAAAACTATAACCCATCAATTTTTCCTGTGCGGTGCGATCCAATTGCATTAAATCCAGATCATTTTCCATGCAAAACGTATCTAATAAATGCTTAGCTATAATTATTACGTCATTTCCTCTTTCACGTAAGGGAGGTAAATTAATGGGCAATCCTAACAAACGATAATAAAGATCTTCTCTGAAGTTGCCATTTTTAACTTCTTCAGCCAGATTGCGATGAGTTGCTACAATAATGCGCACATCAAGTTTTAGTGTGCTATTACTGCCAATGCGGCTTACTTCGCGCTCTTGTATTACCCGTAGCAATTTGGCTTGCAAGCTTAATTCCATTTCGCCTATTTCATCCAAAAATATTGCACCTTCCTGAGCCTCTTCAAACTTGCCTATTCTACGAGAAAATGCACCGGTAAAGGCACCTTTTTCGTGACCAAAAAGTTCACTTTCTATAAGCTCCCTTGGTATAGCGGCTATATTTACCGGAACAAAAGGTTTGTTTTTCCGGGAAGAGTTGTAATGAATTGCTTTGGCCACAAGTTCTTTTCCGGTACCTGTTTCGCCGGTAATAGATACAGTTATATTGGTTTTTACGGCCTTTTCCAGCAGCGTAAAAACTTTTTTTATGGCGGTGCTATTACCAATTATGCTTTTGCCAAATTCATATCTTGAAGAAATTTCTTCTCGTAGGTAGTTTATTTCATTAATTAGGCTTATATTTTTCTTAGCATTATTAATCGTGTTAAGTAGCCGATCTTTGGTTTCTTTATCTTTAGGAATATAATCATAAGCACCCAATTTGAGTAAATTTACCGCTGTGCCAATTTTCTCCTGGGCAGAAACAATTATAATAGGGATATTAACATCAAAACTTTTCACTTTGCTTATTACATCTTCGCCTGTAATATCAGGAAGAGAGTAATCTAGTGTAATGATATCCGGCTTTTCATGCAAATGATCTAGAAAATCTTCGCCTTCTTCGAATATTTTCACTTCATGGTCGGGATTTAGATTGAGCACATAAGTCAAAAACTTGGCATATACCGGGTCATCTTCAATCACATAAATATTCACTGGTCTTGCTTCACTCATTTATGTAGCTCTTTAGGTTGTTAAAAGGGTGTTGTATAGCTTGTCAATTTATATTTTAAAAGTAATTAATAAATATTTAATTTAATGTGATTAACAAATTAATAAATCATCCATGTAAGAAAATCAAAAAATTAGACCAACAACCGCTTTGTTAGCACTACAAATCGTTTTGCACGGGGAATAAACTTGCAAAAATGTTTAGTAGTGAGTTTTTTATTTTCTATTTTTATCGTTTAATATAAATAATGAAATCTAATGGCTTACTTAGTAAATCTATCGGCGGACGAAGAAGCATTTTTAAAGGAGACACCTGTCTTAATAACAATTTTAATTGCAGGAGCAGATAGTGATATAGATGCTGCTGAAATTGCTGAAGCCAAAATGCTAATAGATAAAAATGGCAAAGGAGGACAAACGATATTGGACCAGTTTTATCAAAAGGTTATTGAAGATTTTGAAAATAATCTTATCAACTATCTTCAAAAATATCCCAAAGAAACCGAAAGCCGCAATCAAATTATCAGTGATCAGTTGTCGCAATTAAATAATATTTTACCAAAACTATCTATTGAAGTAGCCACGCAGTTTTATGTTAACATGAAAGACCTGGCCAGGAATATTGCTGAAGCTTCAGGAGGAGTATTAGGTTATATGGCGGTGGATAAAGAAGAGTCAAAATATATAGACTTGCCTATGGTCAGTAATCCAGCTAACAAATCTCAAAAATGAAAGACGGTTTTATTTATAGTCTAATAATTCCACTCCGCATGGTTTTTATCATGTGGGCAGTATTTTTTATCGATCCCTTTTTGCCTTTGATTGATTTTAGGGCATTTGGTATAATACCTCGTACGCTTACGGGACTGATAGGTATTTTTACTGCGCCGCTAGTACATGGTAATCTTACCCATTTGATCAGCAATACTTTACCTTTACTGCTATTGGGTACCACGCTTTATTTCTTTTATAATAAGATTGCCAATAGCGTATTTTTTGGTCTGTATCTGGTTATCAATTCATTGGTTTGGCTTTTAGCGCGTCCATCCATTCACATAGGTGCCAGCGGCGTTATTTACGGCCTGGCTGGTTTTTTAATCTTTTTCGGCATTTTTCGCAAAGACTTAAAATCACTTGTTATCAGTATAATTATTACTCTTTTATATGGTGGGCTTGTATACGGTATATTTCCTGATCAACCGGGCATAAGTTGGGAATCACACCTACTGGGAGGAATTGCTGGCGCTTTTTTTGCCATGCAATTTAGTAAAAAACCAAAAAAGAGGTATTAAAAATATGAAAATATTACCCCCAATTAATTTTACTTTTTTGCTAAATTTTTAATTATGTGCTATATTTGTTTCATCACGTACCTGATCAACGTACATCAATACCATCGGTTTGCTTAATTGATGGTATTTTTACTTTACCAATTATATCTACTCCCATTTTTTTCCTGCTACAAAGGTCAACAAGCAATATTTTATTTTATCGGTTATCATTAAAAAGAAATTTATCATTTGCCAGTATTTTTCTATTTTTGCTGACTTATGAGAAGAGATAATTTAAAAATAATATCCAACCTGTTAGAATTTCTTTTCTGGATATCGTTGGTCGCTACTTTATTTATATTTTACGTAAGCCTGCGATCCGATGAAATGGGATTTAGAGCTACTATTTATGCATTGGTAATGCTTGGTATTACTTACGGAATCCATTTTTTAAATCAGAGGATAAAGAAAAAATTGAACAACAATACCGAAGGTAATGATTGAAAAAATAATAATTGAAAAATTAGAACAACTCAACTCTTCCACTATCGAATTATCAGCTTCAAAAAGTGAAAGCAACCGTGCTTTAATTATTAAAGCATTGGCTGACGCTCCTATTGAATTGCATAATTTATCGAATGCCAGGGATACTAAAATCATGCAGCAGTTGCTTGAAAGTAACGAACTGGAATTGAATGTGCAAGATGCCGGCACTACCATGAGATTTCTGACTGCTTACTGTACCAGCCAAAACAGAGAAACCATCCTTAAAGGTACTCCTCGAATGCATCAGCGACCTATCAAAATACTAGTAGACGCACTGCATCAATTAGGTGCTAAAATAGATTACCTTGAAAATGAAGGATATCCTCCCATTAAAATATATGGCATGGACCAACAAAAAGTAAATTACCTGAAAGTAAGAGGTGATATAAGTAGCCAGTACGTCTCAGCTTTGCTCATGATTGCACCGTTACTAACCCAGGGGCTTGCGCTACAGTTGGAAGGAAAAATAGGCAGTTGGCCCTATATTACCATGACTTTAAATCTAATGAAGCATTTTGGTGTAACTGCCCAGGTGAAAGATAATGTGATAGAAGTATATCCTCAGCTATATGTTGCCAACGATTACAGTATCGAAAGCGATTGGTCAGGTGCTAGTTATTGGTACAGCTTTTTGGCGTTGGCAAATGATGCAACTTGCTTACTACCAGGATTAAGGCAGAATTCTTTTCAGGGAGACCAGGCAATTGCAGCAATGATGCACCAGCTGGGTGTAGAAACCACCTATGAAGAAAACATGGTTTTGTTGAAGAAGAAAGATCATGTAAAGTCTGCCACATTTGATTTTACTAATTGTCCTGATCTGGCACAAACAGTTGCAGTAGTGGCTGCTGCTAAAGGAATTACACTGGAAATGAATGGACTGGAAAGTTTGCGCATTAAAGAAACAGATAGAATAGCCGCATTGCAGGCTCAGTTAGGGAAAATTGGATCTCAATTGGTAGAACAAGGCAATAGCTGGCAACTAATACCTGGCAAAAAATTACCCAAAAAGGTAACTATAGAAACTTATGAAGATCATAGAATGGCAATGGCGTTTGCTCCTTTAGCAACTAAAATGCAAGTGACTATTGAAGATCCTGATGTTGTGCAGAAATCGTTTCCTGATTTTTGGCAAGAAGTAGCTAAGCTAGGATTTATTATTCGCTAACTTAATTTTTCGCATTCTTAAAAAAGTTATGGCATCTTCATAGCTATAACTGATATAAACCAGGCCAAAAGTTGACAATTCTCATTTTTTCCTGCTGCCTTGCTTTTTAATTTTATCAATTAATAAATAAAGGAAACTTATACCTTCAAATAAATTATGCGAATAAAAAGAATGGATACTTCCAAAGCAAAGGAAAAAGCAACCGCAACTGCTGACTTGACTTTGCTTGATCCTATAATAGCCTCTTATAAAGGCCATAAAGGCAATCTGATCCCTTTATTGCAGGGTGTCCAACAGACTTATGGCTATATACCCAAAGCTGCTTTTCATAAAATTTCAGAGGAAACCGGTTTGCAATTAAATGACCTGTATGGAGTAGCAACTTTTTATGCGCAATTTCGGCTAAACCCGGTGGGAAAAAATATCATAAAGGTTTGTCATGGTACTGCATGTCATGTACAAAATGCTCCAGCCATAACTACTTCTCTGCAAGAAAGACTGAAGATAAAAACTGGCCAGACTACTGCCGACCTTTCATTTACACTAGAATCAGTTGCCTGCCTTGGGTGTTGCTCCCTGGCACCAGTAATGATGATTGGAAATAAGACCTTCGGCAAATTAAATGGCAAAAGTGCCAGCAAAGCAATTGACAATATAGAAAAAAACAAAAATAACTAGTCATGGAAAAAGTAATAGTTGGACTGGGAAGTTGCGGTATAGCCGCGGGAGCAAAAGATATTTACGATCAATTGCAGCAAACCATAAGTGCTGAAAACATACCCATTGAATTAGCTAAAACTAGCTGTATTGGCATGTGTTATCTAGAGCCACTGGTGGAAGTTGTAGATGGAAAAGATAGCTTTTTGTATGGCAATGTGGACAAACGTAAACTTAAAAAAATTGTAAGTCAGCATATAAAAGAAGGTGCGCCAATTGTAGAATGGGTAGTGAAATCTAATCTTTTCGAGACTGGTGAAAAGGAGTTTACGCAAGGTCAGACAAAAATAGCGTTGAGAAATTGCGGACAAATCAACCCGGAGAATATTTCCGAATATGAAGAAAGGGAAGGTTATGTCGCCGCTAAAAAAATTGCACTTTATAGCATTCCTCCTGAAGCGATAGTGCAGGATGTAATCGAATCGGGCATGAGAGGCCGCGGAGGTGGTGGTTTCCCCACCGGAATAAAATGGAAATTTGCCCGCAATTATGAATCTGATGAGAAATACATTATTTGCAATGCTGATGAGGGTGATCCGGGTGCATTCATGGATCGGTCTATTTTGGAAGGTGATCCTCATGCAGTAATAGAAGGCATGATACTAGGTGCCTACGCTATAGGTGCCAACAAGGGAATAATTTATTGCAGGGCCGAGTATCCATTGGCAATTAAAAGATTGCAAATAGCACTGGACCAGGCGCGGGAACAAGGCTATCTGGGTAACAAAGCTTGTGGTATTGCTGATTTTGATTTTGATGTTTATATAAAAGAAGGTGCCGGAGCATTTGTCTGCGGTGAAGAAACAGCCCTTATTGCATCTGTAGAAGGCAATAGAGGAATGCCTCGCAAAAGACCACCTTTCCCAGCTGAATCGGGTCTTTGGCAAAAGCCAACCAATATCAATAATGTGGAAACCCTGGCCAATATTCCTTGGATTGTGCTCAACGGAGGAAAGCGGTATGCCGAATATGGCACCCAAAAGAGCAAAGGCACCAAAGTGTTTGCGATTACTGGAAAAATAAAAAGAGGTGGATTGGTAGAAGTGCCCATGGGCATTAGCATCAATGATATTATTTTTAAACTGGGCGGTGGTATACAGCATGATAAAAAATTCAAGGCGGTGCAACTGGGCGGCCCTTCCGGCGGATGCATTCCAGCGCGACTTGGTGACACAAAAGTAGATTACGATTCGGTAAACTCGACCGGTGCTATCATGGGGTCGGGTGGTATGGTGGTAATGGATGAAACCACATGTATGGTAGACATGGCCAGGTTTTTTCTGGATTTTACCCAAAAAGAAAGCTGTGGCAAATGCACCTTCTGCCGCATTGGCACCAAACGAATGCTGGAAATACTCACCCGTATTACCGAAGGAAAAGGTGAAGAAGGCGATATTGAGAAACTGGAAGAACTTGCTTATCAAATAAAAGACAGCTCGCTTTGTGGCTTGGGCCAAACAGCCCCAAATCCTGTACTTACTACCTTAAAATATTTCCGAGAAGAATATGAAGCACACATTTATGATAAAAAATGCCCTGCCAAAAGCTGTAAAGAATTATTGAAATTTGAAGTAATAAAAGAACTATGTAATGGCTGCGGCGTTTGTGCACGCAACTGTTCGGTAGATGCAATTAAAGGCGAACGTAAGCAACCTCATTTCATAGTAGAAGATGATTGTATACGCTGTGGAATATGTTTTGAAAAGTGCAAATTCGATGCTATAAACGTGCATTAACCTTAAAATCGGAAAGAAATTATGAGTGAGATTACAATAAAAATTAATAATCAACAATTCAGCGGTAAACCAGGAGATACTGTGCTGGATATAGCTAAAAAGCACAATATCGAAATTCCCACCATGTGCCATGATCCTCGCCTTGAGCCTTATTCTTCTTGCTATCTTTGTGTGGTAGCTATAGAAGGTGTAAGAGGTCTACAACCCTCCTGCTCTACCCGAATCAACGAAGGCATGCAGGTGTATACCCAAAATGAAAAAATTACTAAAGCCCGAAAGGCGGCGCTTGATTTGCTGGTAAGTAATCATTATGCGGACTGCATAGGACCTTGCAAACAGACCTGTCCGGCGGGAGTAGATGTGCAGGGATATATTTCCCTGATAGAAAAAGGATTGTACCGGGATGCATTGGCACTAATAAAAGAAGTAAACCCACTGCCAGCCATTTGCGGTCGCGTATGTGTACGCCCATGCGAAGCTGCATGCCGCCGAAACCTGATGGAAGAAGGATCAGGGGTAGGCGTTGATTACCTGAAGCGTTTTGTTGCCGATGCTGATTTACGTTCTACCAATCGTTATATTCCCACCCCTAAAACAGCGACGGGTAAAAAGGTAGCCATTATAGGTTCTGGCCCAGGTGGTTTATCGGCAGCCTATTTTTTAAGAAGAGAAGGACACGCGGTTACCATTTTTGAATCAAGCGATAAAGCCGGTGGCATGCTGCGATATGGTATACCTGAATATCGGCTGCCCAATGATTTGCTTCAACTAGAAATTGAAGGCATATTGAAAATGGGTGTTGAAATTCATTATGGCAAAAAATTAGGCAATAATCTTCATTATCGTGATTTGAAAAGTGAGCATGATGCGGTAGTGTTGAGTATTGGCTCCCAAAAAGGCACCAAACTGGGATGCGAAGGCGACGATGCTAAAAATGTGCTTTCCGGTATCGATTTTCTGCGCAATATGGAAGCCACGGGGCAAAAGCCCGATTTGAGCGGAAAAAAAGTAGCAGTAGTGGGAGGAGGCAATACTGCCATGGACTGCTGCCGAACAGCTATTCGCTGTGGAGCCGAAAAGGTGTATGTAATCTATCGCCGTACCGAAAAAGAAATGCCTGCCAACCCAATTGAAATTCATGAATCAAAAATAGAAGGCGTAGAATATTTGTTCCTAACCAACCCACAGCAAGTGCAAAAAGATGAAGACGGCTTTTTGAAATCTTTGAAGTGCGTGAAAATGGAATTGGGTGAACCTGATGCTTCCGGAAGAAGAAGACCTGAGCCAATTCAAGATTCGGAATTTGAAATTGAACTGGATTATGTGATGGCGGCCATAGGTCAAAAAACAGATGTAAACTTTATTGATGATATCAATCGGTTTGCCAATGACGGGCAACTGGCCATTAACCGATGGGGTAATATCGATACCAACCCACACACGTTGCAGACAGGTGTAGCTTCTATATTTGCCGCCGGTGACAGTGTAACCGGGCCCGCCACCATTATAGAAGCAGTAGCCCAAGCCAAAAAAGCTGCCTATAGCTGCGACCTCTTTTTGAAAGAAGAAACAGTAAAACCACTAAAAAAAGAATTTATGAGTCGGAAAGAAAATTTCCGTGAGCAACAGAAGGAAGAATACAATAACAAATATCCAAAGCAATTGAGGCAGGAAATGCCTGTTTTAGAACCTTCAGAAAGAAGTAATTTTGAAGAAGTAGAGTTGGGTTATCTATCGGAGCAAATGGCAAAGAAAGAAACTGAAAGATGTCTGGAATGCGGCTGTAGTGCACTTTTTAACTGCGACCTAAAAAAATACGCTACAGAATATGATGCAGAGCAAACCAAATACGAGGGCATCCATAAGGAATACATGGTGAAGTTTGATCATCCGTTTATTGAAATTGATAATAATAAATGTATTCTTTGCTCCCGATGCGTACGTATTTGTAATGAAGTGGTGGGTGCCAATGCGCTGGGCCTGGTCAATCGTGGATTTGAAACCTATGTAGCTCCCAGCCTTAGTGGTTCATTAGTAGATACTAATTGTGAAAGCTGCGGCCTTTGCATCTCCACCTGTCCTACCGGTGCTATTACTGAAAATTTTCCTTTTAAGCCGGCACCGGTGGAAACTGAGACAGCTAATGCTGTTTGCAACTATTGCTCGATAGGCTGTTCAGTAAACTATCATCATAAAAGTGGCTTTATAACCCAAACCAGCGGAGCATCAGGCCAAATAAATCAAGATAAAAATATCTGTAGGTTTGCTAAATTCGGGTACCACTACTTAAATCAGAAGTCTAGCCGTATAATCCAGCCTATGCTTAAGCTAGGTGGAAAATTTAAAGCCATAACCTACGCTACGGCTTATGAGATCATTCATCAAAACGTAAAAAAAGTCAATCCTGATGAAAACTTGCTGATGGGTGGTGCCAGGCTTACCAATGAAGAATTATATTTAATTAACAAACTTGGTCGGGCAGCTATAAAAACAAACAATGTAGCTAATTTTCATTATTTGGGCAGGGGAAAGAATTACTGGCAACCCCAAATCAAACAATATCCTATTGATAAAATAGCAAGGGCTGAAAAAGTTACCATTATTGGAACTGAGCTTAACCAGGATTTTCCGGTATTGGGCTATAAAATTATAAATGCAAGTAATAAGAAAAATTTACCAATAGCATTAATCCATAAGAATAAAAACCATAGCATGATGAATAAAGTAACCGAAAGTGCAGAGGTAAAATCTTATTATAACTTGTTTAAAGCTATTAACTTTTATTTAATCAAAAATAAAAAAGTAAACCCGGATAGTATTGAAGGTGGACAGCAATACGCAGAATATTTACAAAATGAAAGTTTCACTCGTTTATTAGATTTATCAGGTCTAGCATTAGATGATGTAATAACTATTGCAGATCAATTGCTATCTATAGAAAAGCATGTGATTGTATTTTCTGAAAAAGAACTATCCTCTAATGCCGTACAAGAATTATATAATTTGCTTTTAATTACCGGAATTGGCAAAAATGGAGGTGGAGTTATTCATTTGAAAGAAAAAAACAATGCTATGGGACTTTTTATGTTGGGTATGGAACCTTCTTTAGCAATTGGTAATAAAACAGTAATGGATAAAGATTATCAAAATCTATTATCAAAAACATGGAATCTTAAAAGACCATTAATAACTGTAAACTGCAAACCTGAGGATCTTCTTTCACAAGGCACTATTAAAAATATGCTAATCTTTGGGGAGGATCCATTGGGCAATTCTAAAGATAACAACGTGAAGGGATGGCTTGAGCAGGTTGACTTTCTGGTAGTGCAAGACACTAAAATGACCGCCACTGCACGCCAGGCAGACCTTGTATTGCCTGCCTCAATGCCCATGGAAAGTGGAGGAAGTTACTTTAACACGCAGGGTAAATTGCAAAATTTTGCCGATAACTTGCCTGCTAAAATGGATAAAGCAAGTTACTTGCAATTAATCGAGCTATTACGATTTTTTGATTTAAATGGATTGGAAACCATGGATGACGTGCAAAAAGAGATGCAGCAGTTTTTCAATGAAACTAAAATGGGATTAGCCATGCTGGAATACACTGAAGAAGATAACAACAATAGAATGTTTACCCATGGATGCGATAACATACAAAAAGAATTTGAGAATTATTTTGAGCAGCAATTTAATTGAAGCTTAGATGTTTTTTAGGGAAATCTTTTTTTGCTAAATTTTGACTTCATTTGATAAGCATTCTATTGGCAAAAGCTACAGCACACGATGCAGTTGCTTCATAGTCCGATTTCAATATAATGGATATTTCGCTATTCAAGTTTTTTGCAGTCAACCCAGTATTTTGCTTTTGGTGCACCATCAATTTTAACAGCAAAGCCTGGCCGACTCTACCTCGATCATGCTTTTTTCGTGGGGTATTTCAGCTATTCGGCTTAGTGTTAACAGTATTTATTAATTCTTTTACTTCTGAATTTACCCGTTCATAAATCCAATCTTTATCTCCAAGTGATAACTCTTCTAATAGATTGTCATTATTTTCATTAAAATCTAAAAGGGTGTCTTGAATTACTTCTCGTTCAATGTCCATTAGCCTCTGTCCATTATTCATATCTAGAGGGCCAATTTTAGAAATAGCACTTTCCAATCTGTTTTTGGTTATATAGTTCCTTAGTTCATCTAAGATGAAAGAAAGATCTTGTGATTTTGAGGAAATATTGGGTATGAATGACCATTTTTCCGCTTGGTGAAACCTATTTTCCTCATCGAACTCTTTGTTCTTTAGTTTGACTATTGGGCGTGACGAAATGGATTCAATGTCCGTTTGGTTGAAGGGCTTAATTACTACGCCTTCAATTAAATTCTCATTAATTTCTGGTAGTTTTAGCTCTTTAGGTAACGTTGAATTTATTCGAGTATCAAAGTTTACAGCATCTCTAAATTTTCCAATGAACAGCGGTTTTGCATAAAAAAGATTGTGCTTTTTGAAATATGAGATCGAAGTTTCATAGTCTAAATAGTATTTTGAATCACTTTTTTCTATTGCAATGTCAAATGCACAAAATTTGATAGAAGGTGAATAGTACACGCCTGTTTGAATGGCATTTAAATTATCATTAGACATAACATCAGGATGTGGATATTCTCCACCAAACAACTCTCCATAGACTATATATTTGATGCCTTGTATATTCGAGCTTAAGTCTTCAAATAATCGAATAATGTCATTCTCAATTTCACTGACTACAAGCTGGAAACCAAAAAAATCATCATTCCATGATAGGTATTCTTTTCTCTTAGCAAAATTCAATGTTCTATTTTTATATACGAAACTGAAGTTTGCACCATGAACTTTTTCAGTC
>CAZQEZ010000008.1:0-21483 GCA_964592475.1 uncultured Roseivirgaceae bacterium | reverse complement strand
TCCTCTAAATTACCGAAACACCTTACTCCCACCAATACTCATCTTCACCTTTTTCAGCTGTATTCAGGTACTTATAAAGGTTCAGGGTTGATTTTAATGCCAGGCTAGAATGGGTTCCTGATTATTTTCGGCAGTAACTGAAATTCCCATTAGCCCTATCAATATGAACTGTTATTGGACAAAGGTTAACCATCAAATTAAGTACTAATGTTTTAGTCATTTTTAGATAATTCTCATTTATTAATTCAGTTTTAGTTTTGTTATTTGTATTTTTAATTTTCTAATTGATTTGCTTTGTTAAAATATTTTTTAGCTGTATGCTCGTCTTTCTTAATATGCAGATACAACATTCCTAAAGTATTCAATGCGTCTTTATAATCAGGCTTAATTTTAATGGCTTTATGTAAATATTCGAATGCCCTATCATTATCTCCATTATATTTTCCATAGGCTATTGCCAGGTTATGCCAGGCTTTTTCATTCTCATTATTTATATTTAATACAGTTTCAAAGCATTTAATGGATTCCACTCCATTACGGAAATATGAATCATAGAGCACCCCCAGGTTTATTAGTGCAACTTCATAACTCGGATTTATCTCAATTGATTTTTTATAGTACTCAAAAGCTGTGTCATAATTGCTGAAATATTTTTCTTGAATAAACCCCATGTTATTCCAGGATTCGAATGCTGTGGTATCTAATTCAGTACTTGTCTTATAATAGAGTAATGCTCTTACATAATCCTTTTTATGGGTTTCAAAGATATAACCCATTCTATGCCATACGTCAGGATTTTTAGAAGTTATACTGATACATTGATCAAATAATTTCTCTGCTTTATCCCACTCATTAGAATTGTAGTGTTCGTTTGCAGCACTTAATAGGCTTTGATATTCGGTGTCATTTTGGTATGATTTCATTTCTTTTCACTTTTTTATTACAGATAATGGATAGCAATATTCGGAGGCCGGGATTTCAGAGCTCGAACCTATCGAACCGCTACGATTTTGAGCAAATGTACAAAAGTATAATTTACCCATTTCCCCCGGCTTACGTCTATTGCTCATAATGTGGCGTTATACTCCATTTCTATCTATTGTTTCATAATTCTTTTACGTATTATATATATTGTGGCACAGTCATTAAAGCGAAAACAGCAATAAATCCAAAACCAGCAAAACCATATCCAATATATTTGAATGCTTCAAAACCATTTACACATCCATATATTTGATACAACTTATCGAATAGGCGATAAATTGTAGTGTAAATTGCAAAATTCACAATATCTTCAAATATGGCTTTTACCCAGCCTTTAACATAGATTTTTCAAGACAATAATCTGAACAAAACCTGACTTTTGTCATTCTTTGCCGAAGAGTTTTTAACTATATATGTAGCATTATTTTTTGCATTTTTTAAATAATCCATAAAAACATTCACATGAACATTTCACATATAGAGCATATTGGTATTGCGGTAAAAAACATTGAAGAATCCATAAAGTATTACGAAGAAGTATTAGGCATGAAATGCTATTCGGTAGAAGAAGTTAAAGACCAGAAAGTTAAAACTGCTTTTTTTAAAGTAGGCGATACAAAAATTGAATTACTTGAATCTACTGATCCGGACGGCCCTGTAGGTAAATTTATTGAAAAAAAAGGTGAAGGTATTCACCATATGGCTTTTGCTGTAAAGAATATTGATGGAGCTTTGCAGGAAGCAGAAGAAAAAGGAGTGCAGCTAATTGATAAGCAGCCAAGGCAGGGAGCAGAAGGGCTCAGTATAGGGTTCCTTCATCCAAAATCCACTTTTGGAGTACTTACCGAATTTTGCGAAGATAAAAATAAATAAACGGCATAATTTTCAATCCACATGAACAATATTGAAAAAATTAAAGAACTAGTAGATAAGCGTGATTCAGCACGTTTAGGTGGTGGTGAAGCTAGAATTGAGGCACAACATCAAAAAGGCAAACTTACTGCACGAGAAAGAATAGATCTTTTGCTGGATGAGGGTAGTTTGGAAGAGTATGACATGTTTGTAACCCACCGTACCAAATCTTTTGGGATGGAAAATAAACAGTTTTTATCTGATGGTGTAATAACCGGCCATGGTACTATTGATGGTCGAATCGTTTATGTATTTGCACAGGATTTTACTGTTTTTGGTGGTTCACTTTCTGAAACATTTGCTAATAAGATTTGCAAAATAATGGATCAGGCCATGAAAGTTGGGGCTCCTTTAATTGGACTCAACGATAGTGGTGGTGCTCGTATTCAGGAAGGGGTAAGAAGTTTGGCCGGTTACGCAGAAATATTCCAGCGAAACATCATGGCCTCTGGCGTTATACCTCAAATATCAGCCATATTTGGTCCATGTGCCGGTGGTGCCGTTTACTCCCCCGCCCTTACTGACTTTGTAATAATGAGTGAAAAAACCAGCTACATGTTTGTAACGGGTCCCAAAGTAGTAAAAACGGTAACCGGTGAAGATATCACCACCGAAAACTTAGGTGGCGCCAATGTTCACTCAACCAAATCAGGCGTATCGCACTTTATGGTGGAATCAGAAGAAGAAGGTATTTTACTGATTAGGAAAATGATGAGCTACTTGCCTTCTAATAATCTGGAAGAGCCACCAGTTATCGACACTAAAGACCCAATTGATAGACTGGACGATTCGTTGAATGAAATAATTCCTGACAATGCCAACAAGCCTTACAATATCCTGGACATAATTCATACCATAACCGACGACAATGAATTTTTAGAAGTACATCGCAATTATGCCAAGAACATTGTAGTGGGTTTTGCACGATTCAATGGCCTACCGGTAGGCATAGTTGCAAATCAGCCTAGCTATTTGGCGGGTGTACTTGACATCGAAGCTTCAAGAAAAGCAGCCAGGTTCGTGCGTTTTTGCGATGCATTCAATATTCCTTTAGTTACTCTGGTAGATGTGCCCGGTTTTTTACCCGGAAGCGCACAGGAATATGGCGGTATAATTATACATGGTGCTAAACTGCTATTTGCCTATGGTGAAGCCACCGTACCAAAAATAACTGTTACCTTACGTAAATCTTATGGGGGAGCTCACGACGTAATGAGTTGTAAGCAACTAAGAGGTGATATAAATTACGCCTGGCCAAGCGCCGAAATAGCTGTAATGGGACCAAAAGGTGCAGTGGAAGTATTGGAAGGCAGAAAGTTGAGAGAAATTACCGGAGATGAGGAAAAGGCAAAATACATGAAAGAAAAAGAAGATGAATATGTAGAAAAATTTGCTAATCCCTATCAGGCAGCTAAGTACGGATTTATCGATGACGTAATAGAACCACGCAATACAAGGTTCAGAATTATACGTGCTTTACAAACTTTGGCTACCAAAAAGGATCATAATCCGCCAAAGAAACACTCCAATATTCCATTATAAAATTGAAACAACATGATATTTTTGCAATTAGAAAATTATCCACCGGCTTCAGTTGCCATTACAGGCTACCTGGTAGTTTTCATGTCGTTGGTTCTGTTATATTTTGTATTTAGTTCTTTACCCAAAATTTTAAAATTGAATTTTCGTAAAGCAGATAAAGAAGAATTGAAAGCCGCGAAAGAAACACGTTATAAAACTGACATCACAGGCGAAATGAACGCTGCTATTGGCACGGCTCTCCACATGTATTTTAACGAAATGCACGATGAAGAAGATCTAACGCTTACCATAGAGCGGGTATCAAAAAGGTACTCTCCATGGAGCTCAAAAATATACGGTGTAACGCAACATCTTAACAAGAAATTCTAATGAAAAATTATAAATTTAAAATCAACGGAAACGAGTATAACGTCGATATAAAATCGATGGAAGACAACATTACTGAAATAGAAGTGAATGGTACTCCTTTTCAGGTAGAACTCACTAAAGAGATAAAAACCTCAAAAACCCCAAGACTGGTACGCTCGGCGGTTTCTACAAATACAGAAAAGAAACCATTAAATGCCACGGTTGGCTTAAGCAAAATAGAAGCACCATTACCGGGTAGCATATTTAAAATTACCAGTAAAGAAGGTGATAATGTGAAAAAAGGAGATGTGCTATTGATTATGGAAGCCATGAAAATGGAGAATAATATACTTGCAGAATCTGATGGTACTATCAAGACAATTAAAGTAAAAGAAGGTGAATCTGTTTTACAAGGTGACGTTTTAGTCGAAATTGAATAATCTGACATGGAAGGACTTTTAAAATTTTTAGAATTTTCCGGATTTGCCAACATCACTGCCGGTCACGTAATCATGATAATGGTAGGATTGTTCTTTATTTTCCTGGCTATCCGGTACAATTATGAACCATTGCTTCTGATACCGATAGGATTTGGAATATTAATAGGTAACATCCCATTCGTAGAAGATGCCGGATTGCAACTGGGTATATATGAAGAGGGGAGTGTGATGAATTATCTCTACATGGGGGTGATTAAAGGGATTTACCCGCCTCTGATATTTTTGGGAATCGGGGCCATGACTGACTTTTCTACCTTGATTTCAAACCCACGCTTAATGTTGTTGGGTGCAGCTGCACAAATAGGTATTTTTGCTACTTTTCTCGGTGCTATTTATATTAGCTTTGGCGACATAAGCTTTACACAAGAGCAAGCTGGGGCAATAGGCATCATTGGTGGTGCCGATGGCCCTACGGCTATTTTCTTGTCTTCACGCCTGGCTCCAGACCTGATAGGAGCTATAGCCATCGCCGCGTATTCATACATGGCATTGGTGCCGGTAATTCAACCCCCGATTATGCGGTTGCTTACTAACAAAAGAGAACGTGTGATACGAATGAAACCACCACGTGCAGTAAGCAAAATAGAGAAGATCCTTTTTCCTATTATCGGATTGCTACTTACTACTTTTATCGCTCCGGGTGCTTTGCCTTTGCTGGGAATGCTGTTTTTTGGGAACTTATTGAAAGAATCTACCGTAACTCGTCGCCTGGCCGAAACAGCCAGAAATGCTTTGATAGATATCGTTACTATCTTATTGGGGGTTACAGTAGGAGCCTCCACCCAAGCTACCACCTTTCTCAAGCCTGAATCAATATTGATATTCGTGCTGGGGGCATTATCATTTATGGTGGCAACCGCGGGTGGTATCATGTTTACTAAATTCATGAACTTGTTTTTAAGTAAAGATAATAAAATAAATCCTTTGGTAGGCGCTGCTGGTGTGTCGGCAGTGCCTGACAGTGCCAGGGTGGTACAGCACGAAGGATTGAAATATGACTCAAGTAATCACCTACTAATGCATGCCATGGCACCCAATGTAGCAGGTGTAATCGGCTCTGCTGTTGCAGCCGGTATATTAATGAGTTTTCTGATGGTTTAAGAATTTTTTAGGGTTAGAATTTAATATGAAAGGAGACAGCGAAATCGCTGTCTTTCTTTTTTTTATTAATGCACCATTTGATATTTTAATGCTTCTGCTAGCCTTTTGATACCTTCATCAATTTTATCAGCAGGGGCATTGCTAAAATTGAGACGCATAGTGTTGTATCCATCGTTGCTGGTATAAAATGGACGGCCAGGTACAAAAGCCACATTCTTTGCCTGGCTCAACTTAAAAACCTCTATTGAATTCATTCTTTGAGGCAAGGTAGCCCATAGAAACATGCCACCTTCAGGACGAGTTACCTTTACTTCTTCCGGAAAATATTTGTCAATGGCTGCTAGCATCAGATTTCTTTGCTTTTTATAAGCATCTTTTATCAATTGTATATGTTGATCAATATCATTATCCTGTAAATATTGACTCAATACTCTCTGCGAAAAATAATTGGAATGTAAATCAGTGGCTTGTTTAAGAATTGTTACTTTACTTAATATCTGGTCAGGTACTACCATCCAGCCCAATCTCAAACCTGGAGCAACAATTTTTGAAAACGATCCGCACAATACGGATTGCCCCTGCAAATAGGAAGTAACCGTAGACTTTTCTTCTCCAATAAACCTTATTTCGCCATAAGGGTCATCTTCTATCAGCCAGGTATTGCTGTCTTGCAGCAGGCTTGCACATTCTTTTCTTTTTTCCTCGCTATAACTAATGCCCGTGGGGTTTTGAAAATTAGGTACAACATAAAAAAGCTTTGGTTTATGCAACTGCAATTGTTTCTTCAAATCGTGAGAGTTCACCCCGTCTTCTTGAAGCTCAACCATATGAAAGGTAGGTTCAAAAACTGAATAGGCCTGAATAGCACCTAAATAACTTGGTTTTTCCAGTAGAACTGGGTCGCCTTGATTTATAAATAATTTGGCCACCAAATCTAAGGCTTGTTGTGAGCCATTAGTAATGATTATGTTGTCTTCATTTATGCTAAGACCCTTTTTTTTTTGATACCGATCGGCAATAAATGCTCTCAATGGTTGATAGCCTTCGGAAGTAGCATATTGTAAAACTGCACTTCCTTCGCGACTTAACACTTTATGAGTGGCTTCATCAATGGCATTTACCGGAAAAAATTGTGGATTGGGCAAACCGCCGGCAAAGGAAATAATCTCCGGCTGTTTAGTTACTTTCAGAATTTCCTTAAGAAATGACTTGGGTAGATTGGATGTGCGACTGGCAAAAGTAGTATCCTTTTCAAATTCAAATTTAGACTTTTCAATTTTTCCATTTTCATTAAAATCTATGGACCCCTTTGCCAATAGATTTTCTGTGGCACTGTAAAAGTGTAATTTTACCTTTTGGTTTTCAGCTTCTATATTCCTTACTTGCAGTTGCAAATCGGGAATAGATTGAATTATTTTTTGAAAATAACGCTTTAACTCCTGTTTGCTATTGATTTTACCATCAGGGTATGCATCCTTTCCTTTTAAAAAGGATGAATAAAATTCAAATTGCTCATCAAACAAATTATAGGCAGCTTCAACATCGTGGCTATTCCAGCATTCAATCCATTGAGCTACCAATGCCTCTACATCATATGAAGTTAATTGGTTGTTGTTCAAAATATTTACCGGTTATTCCGTTGCAAAAGTACGCATTTATTGTCTACACTTTTAATAAAAAACTGCATTTATCAGCCACTATAAAATTTTAATAGGCTTGAGAATTGCAAAGCAGTATTTTATTTAAATGCCTCTTTGCAGTGGTTCGGTAAGCGCTACAGGAGGTTGCTCTTCTATAAGCTCCACCTCATAAATATTTGGCCACCATTTACCGGTCACTAATAAATGGTCATTAGCCTGGTGATATGCTATACCATTCAATACATCTTCACGATCACTTCTATCATTAAAATTGGACAATCCACTTAAGTCAATAATCCCGATCAATTTGCCGGTTTCGGGATCTATCATGGCAATTTCCTCCGTTTGAAACACATTAGCGTATATAATTCCGTCTATATTTTCCAACTCGTTTAGATCTACTATAGGTCCAAATTGGTTGTAAACTTCAAACCGGTCTACAATTTTAAAACTATTAGGCTCTAAAACATTTAATGTAGCGCTTCCGTCGCTCATCAGCAATTGATCATTATAAGTAGTGATTCCCCATCCTTCAGAGTTATAGGAAAATTGGCTTATTTCTTCAAAACTGTTTTTATCATATACAAAACCCACCCTTGCTTTCCAGGTAAGTTGTATTATTTTATCTTCAAATATGGTAATACCTTCCCCAAAAACATTGCCAGGTAAATAATGATTTTGTAATACCTTGCCTGTATTTAGGTCTACTTTACGTAAAGTAGATTCACCCTTTTGTCCGGTACCTTCGTATAAATGCTCACCATCAAATACCAACCCCTGGGTAAATGCCTGCGGATCGTGCGGGTATTTTCTAATCAACCGGTAGGAGTAACGGGCTGGTGCTATATCAGAAAGTAAAGTAATTGTTGTCCTTAAAATATCCCGATCACCACCATCTTGATAAAAAACTATTGATTTTAGTAGTTGTTTACCCACGTGGTGCTGTTTTGTAGCGATAAAATATTTAAATGGGGGGGTATTGATAGATCCTTTTACGTGTTCGTTAATATAAAATACCACTGAGTCAATTATCGCCATAGAATCAGTAGCAGCAACTGCAACAGGTACCTCCTCCCCTATCCTGAAAGAATTTTCTCGCGGACTTGTCATGCTACTTTTAGCTTTGGGGGCTTCTGTAATCACTACCGGCTTATCCTTTTCCCGATCGCAAGAGCATCCGGCTACAATTGTCAAAACGAGTATATGCAAAAACAGAAAGACTAAATTTCTCATGTTAAATAAAGCTTCGTTAAACTTGTGCAAAGTAAAAGATAATTTAAATCTTTTAAATAACTTTTTACCTGCAATAATATTTTTTTAATTAGTTAAAAAACTAAATTGATATTTTAAATTTGCCCTAAGCTTTTTCGGGTATTTTCTTTTTCTTTTTGGCCACCACCAGTACCGCACCTGTAATTACTAATAAGCCACTAACCACGGCCCATGGGTTAAAGTTTTCAGGTTCAATCCAATTTATTGCCAATGCTTCTAACAGTAGCATGACCAATATAGTGATGATTGGATTACAGGTGATAATGATACTTATTTTATTTGCCTCCGTGTATTTCAAAGCTTCAGCCAATGCACCATAAGCAATAAGTGTGTTCATTCCCAAAAAAATCATTAGCAGCCACATTCCCACACTCATATGGCTAAACGTGGCAAAGTCGACGAAGGGTAGGTAACCAATTGCAGGGAGCAAATAAATAATAAGATTTAATTGTTGGGGAGCAAAACTTTTAACCAAGCGCTTTTGAAGAGTAGCATAAACCACCCATGAAGATGCTCCCAGCAAAATCCAAAGCATCCCCTGGTTATATATTGCTCTATTACCGATCAGATTGTTAATTTGCTCCCGGTAGAAGAAAAACAAACCGATACCAGCCACAGCAAAACCTGTCATTTGCTGTATAGTAAGCCGCTCTCTATACACCAGAATGCCTACTACTGCCAACATGATTGGGCCTATTTGCATCACTACCTGGGCATTGCCGGGCGTGGTATAATTAATGCCTTGTAAAAACCCAAGGTAATTGACCCCTAAAAATATAGCCGCGATAATTAAAGCGATGGGCGGTTTACGAAAAATAGAGAAAAACCGAGGTCTCCTGAATTGTACAACCATAGCTAACACACTAAATGCCAAGGTAAAGCGGAACCAAACGATGGTAAAGGGATCTACCTGTTGCACGGCAATTTTTAGTGCTATGGCCAATATTCCCCACAGTAAAGCAGTGAGTATTGCAAATAGAATACCTTTTAAATTATCGCTCAAAAGAATCTAGTTTTATAAATTGAGATGCAAAGCTAAAGTATAGGGATATTCCTTTTCATATTTTTATATTTTTTTTACGGGTTACTTCACCTATTGAAGTTCCGGGTTTATTTTATTTCACCAGTGGTATCATTTGACATCTACGAAGGTGGAGAAGTAGCTAATAGTGGTACTATGGAAGTAGTAGGTTTGGAAACTTCTGTAGATTTTTGGGGAAATAACAATAATTGCCAAACTGCAGTTCCAGCGGTTAGTCTACCTGATATAGATCAAACAGACAATTCCACGCGTTTTATGAATATACGGATTGTGACTGCAACAATGCCAAGGTTAATTATTATAAATTGAATGGCGCGGGACATACCTGGGCTAGAGTGGAGTTGCCTGCTCAAGAATCTTTCCTGGGCGAAACCAATGAAGATGTTTTTGCCAGTCAGGTGCTTTGGGATTTTTTCAATCAGTTTAAATTGTGTAAGTAAAGAAAATGAGAGGCATTGATAAAAATCAAATCAATGCCTCTCATTTTTAGATAGCAAATTAACTTACCTAATTCTGATGCCTGGCTTAGCAAAGTGTTGCAAATAGCTTACTTATCCTCAGGTTTCACTTCCTCAAGACTATCCAGTAAAAAAGGCATGAGTTCCGATACGGTAGGGTGCAGTAATACTACCCTGCGGTAACTATGACAAGGGATGTTGCTATGCATAATGGCAGCAAACATGTTAATAATTTCATCTCCACCAGGGCCTAATACCAGTGCTCCTATTATGAGATCGGTATCGGCATCTACCATCAGTTTAGCAAAGCCATTAGTTTCTGCCATTTCTTTGGCCCGGTTTATTTTACTCATTGGTAGTTTAGATCGTAATACCCGGTGCCCTTTGGCCAATGCTTCTTTTTCGCTCAATCCCACTTTTCCCATTGGGGGGTCGGTAAAAAGAGAATAAATAGGCACTCGTTCTGACAAGCGGCGTCGTCCTCCATGAAATATTTGATCCAGCACTATTTCCGCGTCATTTACGGAAGTATGTGTAAATGCACCTTGCCCATTTACATCTCCTACTGCATATACATCCTCCACATTGGTTTGGCAATAGTCATCTACTTCAACAAATCCTCCATCATTGATATTTATACCTGCATTTTGCAATGCCAGGTGTTCAGTATTGGGTTTTCTACCTGCAGCTATCAATAGATGGGAACCGGTAATTGTATCCGTATTATCATTGCTTTCCACCGTAAGCTTTATTTTTTCATCCTCTTTGCTCACTGCTGTTGCACTGCTGTTGCATAATATCTTGATACCTTCATCTTGCAAAAATGATTGTATTTCATCTGCTACATCTTTATCTTCATTGGGCATTACCTGATCGCCTCGCTGAATAACTGTAACCTTCGCTCCAAACCTGCGGTAAATTTGAGAAAACTCCATACCTATGTAGCCGCCTCCTATAATTATCAAGTGTTTCGGCATTTCTTCCAGATCTAATAACCCCGCACTATCAAGCCAGGGTATTTTATCTAAACCTTTGATGGGTGGCGCTGTAGGTTTGGCACCTGTATTAATATAAATTTTTTCACCTTTTATTAATTCATTTCCAGCACGAATAACTTTTTTATCTTCAAATGACCCCCATTCTCTGATAAATTTAATATTATCAGTAGAATCTAACCAACTAGCCAGGCCTTCCCTGGAGCCATTTCTGATGGAATTCATTCTTTCTCTGATACGTGAATAATTTACTTTTAAAGGCCCCGTTTCAAATCCATAAGTTTCTCCTTGTCTAGCTTTATGAATGGCTTTTGCCGAGGCTACCAATGTTTTGGTAGGTGTACAACCATAGTTTACACAGCTACCTCCTACTTTGGTGCCTTCCAGTACTGCAATGCGGTCTCCTGTGGGTACAAGTTTTCCTAATAGTGTACCTGTAGCTTGTCCTGTACCTATGATGATATGATCAAACTCTTGCATGAAATGTTAAAAATTTTAAATTAATTAAAAAATGGCAATCAAATTAAGAACTATACAATTAATGGCAGGCAATAGTTATGTTGAAAAGAAACATTGTCATTGAAATGACAATCTACACGAAGTTATGAGAAGAACCTAACACCGAGCAAAATGTCCTTTTTAATCATCTCTAGTCAATCTAGTCAATAATTAATGTTCACCATTTGAAATCCTTTCTGGCCTGTGTACTCGCATACCAGCATAGTAATTACCAATAGCCCGATGCTTCATGCTTTACCGGAAAATTAACCGAATTGGCAATGAAGCAACGCTTATTTGCTTCAGTATGTAGTATATCCAATTTTTCAAGCATCCATTTTTCAGCTACTTTCACCTTTGGCTTCAAAATAGTCTCCGTAAATTTTCCACCACCATCAGAACTGTCTTGCATGGTAGCCTCTGGCTGGTCCTCGTATACAAGCACCTGCACTCCATCATCGGCACATAAATGCAAAAACCATAACATGTGACATCCGGAAAGTGAAGCTAGCAGAAGCTCTTCCGGGTTATATCGACCCTGATCACCCCGGAAAGCAGGGTCGGCTGAGGCTAGCAAAGTAGGCTTGCCAGGCACTTTAATTTCATGGCTTCTTTCATAAGATCGATAATCAATGGTTCCTTCACCCTTGTTCCCGGTCCACTTCAATGCTAGCTTGTATTGATGAATTTGCATTTTTAATAATTTTTTCTCTTAAAACTGTTACTTCAATCAATGCAAATCTACCAAACAAACTCAGCATATTACTCCCACGTAGATAAGCTAATTTAAAATATTGCCATTTTTTTTTATTTTTGCCCGCTTAAAAACAAACACGTTCGATTATAACTTAACAAATTACATGCTGTAGGGCGAAAAGGATTAACTTGAATATGAAATATTTATTTATATTGGTTTTGCTATGGCTAAGTACAAATGCCAATGCTCAAAACCCTTCAATCAATTATTATTTATCAATGCCAGAACCTCATACACATTATTTCGAGGTTACTCTTGTATACGAAAACCCGAAGGAAGATACAGTAGCATTCAAAATGCCAGTGTGGGCCCCTGGTTCTTATCTGGTTCGAGAGTTTTCTCGTAATGTGCAAAATTTTAACGCGGTTGGCAAAACAGGCAAGGCATTGACGGTGCTAAAAACCAACAAAAATACCTGGAAAGTGGCACGTGATGGCAGTGATGTAATTACTGCTAGTTACAAAGTTTACGCGAATGAAGTATCCGTGCGCACGAGTGTACTCAATACATCACACGGTTTTGTTAGCGGTACAAGCGTTTTTATGTACATTGAGGGGCAGCAAAATAAGCCACTAAAGCTCAATGTGAAGCCTTATGAGGCATGGAGTAAAGTAAGCACCGGACTCACACCAGTAGCTGGTGAGCAATTTGCTTTTACCGCCCCTGGTTACGATATCCTGGCTGATACTCCTGTGGAAATTGGTAATCACCAGGTGTGGCAATTTACTGCTGCCGGAGTGCCTCACGAAATAGCCATGTATGGTGATGGCAATCATGATAAAGATCGGTTGCTTATTGATATGGCCAAAATAGTGGAAGCCAGTACAGAAGTATTCGGCGAAAACCCCAACCAGCGATATGTATTTATTGTGCATAATCTTGACAATCGTGGTGGCGGGCTGGAGCATCTAAACTCCACGGCTATGCAAGTAGATAGATGGAACTATGAACCTAATAGCAAGTATTTGGGATTTTTAGGCTTAACCGCGCATGAGTATTTTCACCTTTGGCTGGTAAAACGGTTAAGACCTATTGAATTAGGCCCTTTTAATTACGAAAAAGAAAATTATACGCATTTACTTTGGGTGATGGAGGGCTTTACCAGTTACTATGACGAATTGCTACTATACAGAAGCAACTTTTACCAGGCAAGCGAATACCTCAAAAAATTGGCAGGAAGTATCAACAGCATCGAAAACCAGCCAGGAAATAATGTGCAACCCGTTGCCATGGCCAGCTTCGATGCCTGGATAAAAGCCTATCGTCCTGATGAAAATAGTATAAATACCACTATATCCTACTACACCAAGGGATCTGTGTTGGCAGCAATGCTCGACTTGCAGGTAATCGCTTCAACTGAAGGCAAGAAAAACCTGGATGATGTATTACAGTATCTCTATGACAAGTACTATAAAGAACTGAGCCGGGGAATGACCAATGATGAACTGCTAGCCGCTTTTGAAACCATAAGCGGTAAAGATTTTGAGGGTTTCTTTCAAAAATATGTTTTTGGTACTGAGTCAATTCCTTATGAAAAATATTTTGCTTTTGCCGGTTACCACTTTAAAGATCAAAACGAAGGCTATGGACAAATAGATCCGGGGTTTAAATTTCAAGAAAGCAATGGTAACTTTATAATAAAAGAAGTTTTGGCTGGTACACCTGCTTATCGGGATGGGCTAAACGCCAATGACGAAATATTGGCTATTGATGGTTATCGAGCCTCTTCGCGTGTATTAAATAAAATTTTACAGCAAAAACAGCCCGATGAAAAAATCACATTTTTAATCGCCAGAAATGGAATTGTAAAAGAAATCAGCGTTACCCTAAACCTGATTGAAAAGGTAAGTTATCAAATTTTATCGATGGATAATTTATCCCGTAAGCAAAAGCAAGTGCGCAACAAGTGGCTTCACAAATAAACACAAACAAAAGCATTGTAATTCAAATTAAAAAATTATTAGAAATTAGAACAACACCAATATTGGGTAATCATGCGTTATGCTTTATTATAGCCAATTCCCAAATTGTTTATATTAGCAAAATTCTTTAATCATGAAAAGCACCATTTTTATCATATCACTTACAGAAGAAGCAAAATTTGCTGAATATAAAGACCAGGCCACGAAAGTGTTACAATCGTTTAGAATTAAATAATCCCGTTTTCCAGTTTAGATACAAAGAAATTATTGCAGCCAATCCAAAACCAATCCCAGTCATCCAATCGATAAGCAGCGGGTCTACAGTACCGGGCCATATTTGCTGCGCAAACCAGGTGATGAATGATGAGGGTAAATTCTCAGCACCAAGTTGGCGTTTTACCTGCCAGTGCCAATCGGTGATAGGACAATAACCCATGCCATACCAAATACCCAGCAAAAACCAACTGCCAGCGGTAAGTACTACTGATAATAAATGCCATCGCAAGGTGCAACGCGAAATCCACCCCAGCAAATTGAAAACAATGATGACGAGATGTAGCAATATGAAAAATACGTCTAAAATCTGATATACAAGCATTTCAAAAATAGTTTAAAAAAAAATTAGTTAATCTGAACATATGTTCATATGTTTACGTTGATAATTTCAACATAACGCTAATTAAAAATGACTACTGTCGAATCTGTAAAAATACAAGATACTGCCATTGATATCAAAAAACTTGAACACGTGGCTTTTATTTTAAAAACAATTGCTCATCCGTTAAGGATTGCAATAATTGACTTGCTCACCAAAAATGCTAAATTATGTGTGAACGACATTTGCGAAAGGCTCGATTCGGAACAATCACTTACGTCTCACCACCTTTCCAATATGAAACTGAAGGGAATTCTTGACAGTTTAAGAGATGGTAAAAACATTTATTATTCTTTAAAATTAAAAGAAGTAAACGAAGTAATAAAATGTATGAGTCGATGTGAGGCTTTTTAACATTTTTTTGAATTTCATATGATTAAATAAACATATATTCATATATAATGGAGATATTAGGATATTTTTTAGCAATTGTAACCGGGTTTACATTAGGCTTGATTGGAGGTGGAGGATCTATTCTTACGGTACCCATTCTCGTTTACATCTTTGGTATAAGCCCTACAATAGCCACGGGTTATTCACTCTTTATTGTAGGAGCTACGGCACTGGTTGGATCAGTAAATTATATGCGTAAGGGATTGATGAATTATAAAGCTGCCGTTGTATTTGCAATTCCTTCCTTTATGGCAGTATATCTTAGCCGCAAATATTTGGTCCCCAATATTCCGGAAAGTCTTTTTAGCATTGGTACGATGGATATTACTACCGATTTCTTCTTTTTAATAGTTCTGTTGGCGATTTTGATAGGAACCACTGCTATAATCGTAAGAAAAACAGTAAAAAAGGATAGTCGATTTGCCAAAGTTTTCTGGCTGATGATACCAGCTGCCATCATGGTATATGTAATGCGTCAATTTATAATTCCAGCTCTTCCCGACAATCTAATTGTTATTGGCGATTTTACTTTAACTAAAGCTACCGCAATTATGGTTTTGTTTGCAATTATCATGGTAGCCTCCGCTATTTCGATGATCCGCTCTGGTGGCAAGGAACTACCTGAAGAACCTGAAAGCCTTAATTTTAATTATCCGCTGATTGTAATAGAGGGAGCAGTAGTAGGCACCATAACAGGAGTGGTAGGTGCAGGGGGTGGCTTTTTAATTATTCCGGCTTTAGTTTTACTGGCCCATTTACCCATGAAACTAGCCGTTGGTACCAGTCTGCTGATCATAGCGGCAAAATCACTTTTAGGATTTTTAGGCGATGTGAGCAATCATCACATTGACTGGACATTTTTATTAATTTTTACCGGATTAGCCATTGTTGGAATTTTTTTGGGGGGATATGCCACAAATTATATTCCTGGTAAAAAACTAAAAGCCGGATTTGGCTATTTTGTGCTTTTGATGGGCATCTATATTATTATACAAGAATTAATATTAAACCAATAAAAAATAAAAGAGAAATATGCAAGTAAAACAATTTTATGATAACGACCTGGCACATGCCTCTTATGGTATAGAAAGCAAAGGGCAAATGGCTGTAGTTGATCCTGCCAGAGATCCGGAGCCATATTATCAATACGCGAAAGAACTTGGTGCAAAAATAGTAGCCGTAATTGAAACTCACCCGCATGCTGATTTTGTGAGTAGCCATCAAGAAATCCATCAAGCTACGGGAGCTATTATTTACGTAAGTAAAATGGTAGCAGCTGATTATCCGCATCAGGGTTTTGATCAGGGCGATGAATTAAAACTCGGTGATATAACCTTGAAACCGCTTAATACGCCTGGCCATTCGCCAGATAGCATCAGCATTGTGGCTACTGATGAAAATGGTAAAGATCAATATGTTTTCACCGGAGATACGCTTTTTATAGGTGATGTAGGCAGACCGGACCTACGTGAAAAAGCCGGTAATATGACGGCAAAACGGGAAGAACTGGCTCGCCAAATGTATCACAGTACCAGAGATATTTTGATGAAATTGGAGAAAGATGTAGTGGTGTATCCTGCTCACGGTGCCGGTTCACTTTGTGGTAAAAATTTGAGCGATGAATTGGATAGCACAATTGGCAAAGAGTTGCAACAAAATGCCGCGTTACAGCAAATGAGCGAAGAAGAATTTGTGGATTTTCTGCTGCAGGATCAGCCATTTATACCCAAATACTTTTCTTACAATGTAGCAGTGAATAAAGCAGGAGCTGCTAATTATAAAGAGTCAGTAAATAAAGTTCCTAAGCTGAAAAGCGTCTCTGAGATGAAAAACGGTGTATTAATTGTAGATTCGCGCGAAGGAGAAGAATTTAAAAAAGGACATTTGCCCGGCGCCATAAATCTGATCGCCAATGGAAAATTTGAAACCTGGCTTGGCTCAGTAATTGATCCGGAAGAACCATTTTACTTGATAGCCGAAGATGAAAAAACCTTGAATTTGCTCATAGAAAGAGCAGCTAAAATTGGCTATGAAAAAAGTATTAAAGGTGGCCTGGCTCAAAGAGATTTTTCGGAAAAAGCCTCTCCCCTACTCAACTTAACTGATTTTAAACAACATCCGGAAAATTATACCATAATAGATGTACGTAATCCTGCGGAAGTAAAAGAAGGCGAAATATTTACTGGTGCCAAGCATATTCCTTTAAATGAATTACGGGATAGAGCCAAAGAAATAGAGCAGGATAAACCGGTAGTAGTGCATTGTGCTGGTGGGTATCGTTCGGCAGCTGGCAGTTCAATTTTACAAACCACTTTGCCTATTGAGGTTTACGATCTGGGAGCGGATGTGAAAAGTTTTCAAACCCAAATGGCTTAATTTTATTTAATAGAACCTAAGTTTTTCTAACCTGTTATAAAACCCGGTATAATTAAATGCCGGGTTTTATTTTTTAGCATCATATCTTCTTAAATTAAATTACAATTTTATCTATTTTTCTTACTCAAGCAGGCAATCAGCTATAAATGACCAAGTATTTATTTATAACTATTTTACTTTTGTTCATTAATATAAATTTTGCTATAACATCTTCACTTCGAAAGTAATTTATGAAATTAAAAATTTCATTGTTCATAATAATGGTTGTCGGTATATTTTCGACTCTTGCTTACTTGTATTGGCAGCAAGAAATCCAATACCTTTTGCCTACGCCCAAGCCACACGACCTTAAAGAAGTAAATATGGGAGAAAGTATTGATACTTCAATAATTGACGCACCTTCAAAAGGGCTTTTTATACACTTTTTCAACGGAGAATGCCCATGTTCCAGATTTAACATCAAAGACTTTGAAAGAATGGTGAAAGCTTATCAGCATAAGATAGATTTCAAAGTTTATATCCAGTGCGAAGATTGTGACCAAAAAAAGGTACAAGCATTTAACAATAAATTTGATTTTGATATATCAGTAAGTCTTGATCCAAATGGAAAAGCTGCTGCCTCTGTTGGTGTCTATTCCACTCCCCAGGCAGTTTTATTGGATTCAAACCAAGTGGTTTTTTATAAAGGCAATTACAACAAGGCACGATTTTGTGTCTCAAAAAATACTGCTTTTGCTGAAAAAGCAATCAAGGCTTATTTAAATGGTGAGGCAGCTCCTGCTTTTCCTGAAGTGGCTTATTTGGCTTATGGCTGCACATTGCCCGCCAATAAAAAAGAAAATGAACATGATTTTATAACCGGCTTTTTTAAAAAGTTATTTTAATTAATATAAATTAATTATGGAAGTAAGAGAAATATACAATGAGGTGAACAATAAAGCAGATAATCTGATGATTAAAATAATGTCAGGTTATTTCTTATTTGGGTTAATTCTGGCTTTCTATTATGATACCTGGCTCATTGGCATTTTGGGGGGCATATTAGCTCTTGGCTTATTCCTGATAGCCAAATTTATGTTTCCCGGAAAAAAAGTTCATCATTATGTTGCTGGCGTTACTTACGGGCTCTTCATGGCTCAGTATATCTATCAAATGCATGGTATGTTCGAAATGCATTTTACCGCATTCATTGCTTTAATAGTTTTACTATATTATCAAAATTACAGAGTACTCATTCCCATCGTTTTATTTGTGGTGGTGCATCATGCAGGGTTTGCTTATATACAATATTATGGTTATGTAAATGAAGTAGAAAGCTATTCCAAAATATACTTTACCGAAATGGATTACATGGACCTTAACACGTTCATTATTCATGCAGGTTTATTTGCTTTAGCTGCATTCTTTGCAGGATTACAAGCCTATCAGGTAGAGAAGTTGAGCAATAAACAGGCACTTGGCATGGCTCGATTGGAAAAAGAAAATAGTAAGAATGAAAGAAATATAACTTTTGCCAACGAAATAGCCAAAGGTAATTTCGATTATGAATATCAATTACAGGAAAACGATGAATTAGGAAAATCGCTAATTGAAATGCGTACCAGTTTAGTTGAAGGAAACAACAGGGAAAAAAGAGAGAAATTTATTGCTCAGGGCAAAGCACAGATTGGTGAAATATTAAGAGATAATATTAATGATATAGAAAGCCTTTCTGATAAAATCGTCAGCTTTTTGGTCAAATATGTTAAGGTAAATCAAGGAGCTTTGTTCATAGTTTCCGACCAGGAGCAGGAAAATAGAGTACTTCGCTTAAAGGGTTGCTACGCCTACGATCGTAAAAAATTTATTGACAAAGATATATATTGGGGGCAAGGACTAATAGGCCAATGTGCTATAGAAAAAGAGCCAATCTACTTGATA
This sequence comes from uncultured Roseivirgaceae bacterium, assembly GCA_964592475.1. GTDB lineage: Bacteria > Bacteroidota > Bacteroidia > Cytophagales > Cyclobacteriaceae > CAZQEZ01. The sequence goes on along the minus strand of CAZQEZ010000008.1, from coordinate 2,168 downwards.
GATGTACCTGAAGATTATGTAAACATTACTTCTGGTCTGGGAGACTCCAACCCGAGATCTATTTTCTTAATTCCCATTTCGAACGATGACAAGGTAGTTGGGGTGATGGAAATAGCTGCTTTTAAAGAATTGGAGGATTTTCAAATGGACTTTTTGAAACAAGTAGGAACAGATATAGCAGCTGCTGTAATAAATCTGCAGACGAATCAAAAAATGCAGATACTGTATCAAGAGTCGCAAAAAAGCACAGAAGAATTGCGCAGTCAGGAAGAGGAAATGCGACAAAACATGGAAGAGCTTTCGGCTACGCAAGAAGAAATGAAAAGATACAGCCTGGAAACAGAAGAAAAGCTTAAAGCATTGGATAAAAGTGAAATTGCCCTTTTAGAATTAGATGGAGATGGTATGATATTAAGCGCCAATAAAGCAGTTCTGCAAACGCTTGATTATGGCCGATCAGAAGAATTAATCAATAAAAACTTTTCAGTAATTAGTAGTCGTCCATTAGATTTGGAGGCCATTCAGAATATTACTGATAAAGAAGTATGGCAAACCAGTGGTGGCAAAGCTGTTGAGGTAAAGGTTTCTTATTCAGCAATCAAATTTACTAATAATAGAGCTGATAAAATAATTGTATTGGCGCATAGGATAGTAGAAAAAGAAGTATTAGTTAATCACTAATCAAGATTTCCTTTTCATAAAATCGATTTAAACCTGATCAAAATTGGTCAGGTTTTTTTGTTTGTAATAACAGAAATGATTGAACAATTGACCGTGCTAATATTTATCTTTATAAAAAAACTATGGAAAATAAAATAAACACACCAATGAAAGAAAAGCATCAAGGGCTAAGTATGCACGACAATATAGGCTACTGGTGCGACTGTTGTTGCTGCGAGGCAGAAGATCGTTGGAGAGATCTGGCTGATGATTTTGGTGTAGACCTGAGCGACTACGAAACGAGACCCAGGCCACCTGTTGATGATCATTAATTTATTACCGATAAGTGGCTTGCTGCTTTAATTAAAATAGGCTATGTTTGGATAAACAAAAACCCAAACAATGAAAATAGTAAGCAATATTATAATACTTGTTTTTGTGGCTTCGTTTGCATATGCCCAGCAAAGAGAGATAATAGAATTGTGGTCAGGCAAAGTGCCAGGAGAAGAAAAATCTAAAGCTGAAGCTGTACGCAGCCCGGGCGACAAAGGTGCAATTGAGAAAATTACAGAAGTAACTAACCCGTTGCTTGAGGTTTTTCCGTCAGAAAATCCTAATGGAGCATCAGTAATCATAAACCCGGGAGGTGGCTATTACATCTTGGCCATTGACAAAGAAGGCTACGAAATTGCCGAGTGGTTCAACAGGCAAGGCATTACGGCATTTGTATTGCATTATAGAGTACCACAAAAACAGGAAGGTGCGTTACAAGACATCCAACGTGCCATCAGAGTTGTACGCTCACAAGCCGAATTTCGAGGTTTAAATCCCGATAATATAGGCACCTTGGGTTTTTCAGCCGGTGGCAGCCTAAGTGCCCGCGCCAGTACACGATACAACGATGAGGTTTATGATAAAACAGATGCTGCCGATAAACTTTCTGCCCGTCCAGATTTTACCATGCTTATTTACGCAGCTTATCTGGACAAAGGTCCGGAAAATACAGTTACTCCCGAAATAAAAGTTACAGAGCAAACACCTCCAATGTTTTTATTTGTAAGTGCAGATGATAAACACGCCAATAGTAGTTTGGTAATGACACAACAACTACGCGAACATAATGTGCCTGTAGAACTTCATGTAGTGCCGGAAGGAAAACATGGTTATGGCTTACGACCTGGCAATCCTGCTGCTGAAACATGGCCATTGTTAGCCGAAAAATGGATTGAAAAATTTGTGATTTCAAAAAAATAAACCCAAAAAGAAAGCTATAAGTACTACAACCTATGGCTTTTATAATTTAGCTTCGCACCAGAACATTGTTTGGAAAAAATGGAAAATGAAAAAATAAAGCACCTATAACTCGGCAAATGAGGGTGTAAAATAAACTCCGAAGCCTCGGGTTATTTTTCTTAGGTTGACGGCTATGCTCTTTGTCCCATAGCCGTCAACTTAAGGATAAATTTTAAATGTACTAATTAGAAATATTCAATATAAACTCATTATGA
>CAZQEZ010000007.1:46051-55986 GCA_964592475.1 uncultured Roseivirgaceae bacterium | reverse complement strand
AAAAATGGTGGTGGTAGATATGCAAGGCAATGTGGTTGAAGGTGACTTGAAGCCATCATCAGATACCTCGACCCACTTGGTATTGTATCAAAATTTCCCGGGCATAGGAGGTATAGTGCACACGCATAGCGAGTGGGCCGTAAGCTGGGCACAGGCCGGCCGGGATATTCCCTGCTATGGAACTACCCAGGCAGATTATTTTTTTGGCAGTATACCGTGTACACGCAAGTTAAGCAAAGAGGAAGTAGCCAGAGATTATGAAAAAAATACAGGATTGGTGATCGTGGAAAAATTCAGGGAGCTCGATCCTGTTGCATTGCCCGGCACGCTGGTATATTCTCATGGTCCTTTCTCCTGGGGAAAAGATGCCGATGAGGCAGTGCATAATGCTGTGGTAATGGAGGAGACTGCGAAAATGGCCTTCAGAACTGAAGTATTAGGCAATAAAACTGCTGTGGATCAATATTTACTAGACAAGCATTATTATCGTAAGCATGGCGAAAACGCTTATTACGGGCAAAAATAAAATATTATGGATAAAAATCGAAAACTTGTAATTGGCCTCGATTATGGCACTGATTCAGTGCGTGCCGTACTGGTGGATAGTAAAAATGGTAAAGAACTAGCCGATAGTGTATTTCATTATCCTCGCTGGAAACTGGGCTTGTACAACGACCCTGCCAAGAGCCAGTTTAGGCAGCACCCGCTTGATTACCTGGAGGGACTGGAGAGCACAATAGTAGATGTACTCTCTGAAGCGCCCACTGGTTCAGCCAATCAGGTAGTAGCCATTTCGGTAGATACAACCGGCTCTACTCCGGTGGCAGTTAATCAGCAGGGAACGCCTTTAGCATTACTGCCGGAATTTACCGAAAACCCTAATGCTATGTTTGTATTATGGAAAGATCATACCGCTTTGCAGGAAGCCAATGAAATCAATCATCTTTGCCGGAAGTGGGGAGGTGTGGATTATACCAAATACGAAGGCGGAATTTATTCCAGCGAATGGTTTTGGGCAAAAGTGCTTCATGTAATACGAAATGATGAAAAAGTAGCGCGACTTGCCTATTCGTGGGTGGAACACTGCGACTGGATACCGGCCTTGCTCACCGGTGAAACAGATCCGCGTAAATTAAAGCGAAGCCGCTGTGCTGCCGGCCATAAGGCCATGTGGCATCCTGAATGGGATGGTTTGCCTGCTGAAGAATTTTTTGACCAGCTGGATCCCAAACTTTCAGGTTTACGTGCAAAACTTTACCAGAAAACATACACATCTGACAGTGCCGCTGGTAATTTATCACACGAATGGGCTGAAAAACTGGGTTTACCAGTAAATGTAAAAATTGGGGTAGGCGCCTTCGATGCACATTTTGGTGCAGTGGGAGCAGAAATAGAACCTTATACCCTTAGTAAAGTAATGGGCACTTCCACCTGTGACATGTTAATTGCTCCTGCCGAAGAGGTTCAGGATAAAATCGTACGGGGCATTTGCGGTCAAGTCGATGGCTCAATCGTACCCGGAATGATTGGTCTGGAAGCAGGACAATCTGCTTTTGGCGACATTTATGCCTGGTTTAAAGCAGTACTCAGCTGGCCTCTTCGCGAAGTGCTTGCCAAATTACCTGACTTGGATGAAGATACCCGCCAACAGTATATTGGTGAAACTGAAAAAAATTTAATCCCTGCCCTCTCGGAGGCCGCGGCTAAAATTCCGATAGAAGAATCTACAATTGTGGCACTTGACTGGATGAACGGCAGACGCACCCCTGATGCCAATCAAGCTTTGAAAGGTGCCATTACGGGTCTGGATTTAGGCTCGGATGCTCCCAAAATCTTCAAGGCATTAATTGAAGCCACTACTTTTGGTTCTAGAAAAATTATAGAGCGATTTATAGACGAAGGGGTGGAAATAAAACAGGTAGCTGCTTTGGGTGGTGTTGCCAAAAAGTCGCCACTGGTAATGCAGATCATGGCAGATGTACTCAATATGCCCATCAAAGTAGTAAAAACAGAACAAACGTGTGCCCTTGGGTCTGCAATATTTGCGGCAACCGTGGCCGGCGTATATAATTCGGTCACGGAAGCTCAAAAGCATATGGGGCAGGGCTATGAAACAGAATATTTACCCAATAAGGAAAAAGCGGCAAAATATGATTTGATTTACCAAAAATACCTGGCTTTAGGAACTTTCGTGGAAAACAATACCCATTAGTTTAATAAAGGTAAATCCGAATCGTTAAACGGTTTTAAATCGAATACGGGTGAACCATTAATTGCATCCAGACTCTTTACTACTAAGCAATTATCCGAAACCCTTACCAGTTTTACAATACTTACTGCTAGATTATTAGGTCGTGGGGCTTTTCGATGGGCAAACACATTTTTGGAATTTCGGCTAAAACTAAATTTATCAGCACGATGAAAAGCAAATATTACCTGTATTCGACTTGCTCCTTGCAATGGCTCCAGGTAGTGAGGGTCAAACTGCTCTTGCATTTTAATTTCGCTTATCGTATCAGACCATTCAGTAAAATGGATATCTTCAATATTGTTTCTGACCAGGGCAATTGGTGTAATTGTCATCATTTTCAATCAAGGTATTTTAGCCGGCAAAGTCACCCATTTGAACTCTACAATTTCTTATCCGCTTATTCACTTTGGACTTCCAAAATGGTCCGGATTTAAAAATTAAAATAAACTTGACGCCAAAGTTATGAAAAAATCTATTGACTTCGCTCCTGCTTTCCGGTCTTCCAAATGGCTCTACAACATATTCAAAACCTAATTTATAAGTATATTCTTCAAAACACTTATTACCATATAGTATTTTTTTTGTGTCTCTTTTTACAATTTGCAGTAAATCTTCAGAAGATTTATATTCCTTAGTAGGTTTGGGAGGCGCTTTATGAAAAATATCAGTTCCGGAAGTAGGACCCTCCTGCGGTGGAATATCCTGTGCCAGGGCTGGAATGAAAAAAACATAAAGCAGCCCTACAGAGAAAAAAAATATTTTCTTAAGTAGCTGCTTCATAGTCTTTTAATTGCAAATTTAGTAACTATTTACTTATAAAAAAGTGCTATTCACCTTTATAAAGCACCTCGTTATCAGCAAAATCGTACAATGTTAGCCGGCGCATTTCATAGTAAGCAGTCCAGAATTCATCCAGGGATTGTATGTATCGTCTGCGCGCCTGATCCTTTTTCTCCAATGCATCATTCAAGTCAGTAATGGATATTTTACCAATTAAAAATCGATTCTTAGAGATATTGTAGCTTTTTTGCCCTATTGCCGATGATTTTTGCGTGATCTCAATCTGGTTGCGAAGCATGTTGAAACGCCTTACCTGGGTAAGAATTTCTTCTTCAAATTGTAACCTGTTTTGCTGTACGGAAAATTGAGCCAGCTTTTTATTAGCCTCTGCTGTTTTTACCCGCGATTTTGTTCTACCCCAATCAACAATGGGTATTTCAAATCCAATTCGCACTGCTTGTTGGTCTGACGGATTGGCGTAAAGTAAATCAAATTCATCGGCTCGATTGGTTAGTCCAAAACTACCAAAAAGATTGGCATCCAATCCGGCATTACCTTTGGCCTGCGCTACATCCCTTTCGGCCTCCAATACTTCACGCTTAAAACCAATGGCCTCCGACCTGTTGGCTAAAGCCTCTCGCAAGGCTATTTTGTCATTTACAGCAAATTGAGGAATACTCTCTGGCAAAATGAGAGAAATTGCCTGATTGCCAGTGTAGCCAATGTAAGACTTTAAGCGAAGCGAGTAGGTTTCCAGGTCGAGATTGGCCTGAGCAACCGATTGACGCGAATTCATCAAGTTCAATTCCAGCTGTAGCAGTTCATTTTCCGCAATATTACCCAGGTTATACCGTCCTTGTGCAATTTTAAAAATGGTATCATTATTAGCCAGGTTTTTTGCGGCTATTTCTATGTCTACCTGCGCTAACATTAAATTGAAAAAACGACGAGTAGCTTCTATGGAAATATCTTCCATATCTTCTACATATTCCCTTTTGGACTCTTCGTAGCGCAAAGGTTCAATTTTTTTATCCCAAAGCAAAGGATTGAAACTGAATAAAGGCTGCCTGAAGCCTATAAATAAAGGGTTGGTATTGTATTCAATCCGATCATTGGTGAAATCGTCGAACCTTCTCATTTCACTATTCAGAAAAATTTCTCCCCCAGTCAATCCTACTGACTGACTTAAAGACAGGTTTAAACTTGAGTTGTTATTATTAATAAACCTAACCTGGTAATCGCCGGTGGGCTGTCGTACCTGCTGAAACGTTCTTTGGAAATTTGGCAATTCGCCGCTCAGCCTCAGTTGTGGGTTATAATTAGATTTAAAAACCCGGTATTGCCAATAGCGATTTTCTTTTACTACCTCGGCTCTAAGCGCCCAGGTACTTTGATTTTTGGCCAATCGAATAACATCTTGCAAAGTCAAGTATTCAATATTTTGATCTTGTGCCTGTGCATTACTGGTATGGATGATTAGAAAAAGCGCCAGCACGCTTAGCATTGTTTTATTCATATCTCAATGAAGTTATAGGGTCTTGCTTGGCGGCTCTACGAGCAGGTGCTATTCCAAAAATGAGACCTACCGTGGCTGCTACACCAAATGAAATTACAATAGAAAAAACTGTTACAATGGTTGGGATTTCGGCAAACCGTGAAATGACTACTGCCAGAAGAAACCCTAATATAACACCGATCAATCCTCCGGTAACGCTTATCAAAACTGATTCCAATAAAAATTGAAGCACTATGTCTATTTTTTTTGCTCCCAGCGCCATACGAAGACCTATTTCTTTAATTCTCTCCAGCACTGAAGCAAGCATTATATTCATGATGCCAATACCACCCACCACTAACGATATACTGGCAATGGCAAATAGTACAATATTGAAAATTTGGTTGGTACGTTGCTGCTGTTTCAACAATAGCTCCGGGATGGTAACTTCAAAATCTATTACATCGTAGTGCCGTCTTTGCAGCAAACGGGTCATTACTTCAGCTACGTTGGTAAGCATTTCAGTATTTTCCACCTGCACTACCATTTTATCTATCTGATGATAATTTACCGGTGCTTTGGCTTGATCTTCTTCCGTATCTCCTCCCATTCGCATACGCATAAACCCTTGCTCCTGTGCACGTAACATGTTACTGGTAACTAAAGAGCGATTTTTATAACGGATCAAAAAAGTTTGAATAGGCACATATACATCCATGTTGTAATCTCGAATGCCTAATTTTTTAATACTCGCCTCAGATATGAAGCGCTCATCCAATATACCAATAATCTCAAGCCAGTGCGGCCCCACTTTTATTTTTTTTCCGAGAGGATTGGATTGAGGAAAAAACTTGGATTTGATACTTTGACCGATTATGCAAACGGCACTTCCTTTATCCATTTGCTCCTGACTAAACATGTTGCCTATTTGTAAATTAAAACTAGACAGTTTAAAATAAGAAGGTTGGATACCTACTAGTTTTGCGGAGCGCCGGATACCATTGTTTATAATATAAGTTTCCAGTATAATTTCTGGACTGATGGTGGTAATACCAGGTATAATTTCTGCTATACTCTCTACATCTTTTAAATTAAGACCGGGCGAAAATTTATTATCCTTTTTATCACTGTCGATTTCGGAAGCAAGGTTTTCTTCTGCTTGCTCTACTATGGGTTCTATCACAATATTATTTACTCCTACAAGTTTTATCTGCTCGTTGATTTCTTCTTGTGCCCCCGCTCCTATGGCCAGCATCGATATTACGGCAGCCACTCCAAAAATAATGCCCAGGGCAGTAAGTATCGACCTTACTTTATTGGCCAAAACTGCCTCAAAAGCAATGTTGAAATTCGATTTTAATCGCTCAAGCATGTTTACTTTATTGAAGTTAATGGTTGAGCTTCCTCTTTATCACTCATCTTTTCCAGTAGCACCAGCTTTTTCTTGTCTGCATTTTCCGGAATTGACAACAATATTTCATCATCTTCTATAATTCCCTGATGAATAATGGCTTCATTACTGTTGGTTTTTCCAACCTGTACTTGCTGTTTTACCATGTTCAACCCGTTCTTTTTAAAAACATATGAAATGGAGTCCCCTTGATTATGCAGTGCTTCCAATGGCACTGAAATTACATTTTTCTCTACATCTGCCACTATTTGATTTCCGGTGGTCATGCCAGGACGCAACGTGGTATCAGCTTCATTTACTTCTATATCTACCTGAAAAACCTTGGCGTCAGAATTAGGTTTTTGTTCTCCAATGTTAGCTACTTTTATTACATTTCCTGTAAGCCTTTTTTCCGGGTATGCATCTAAAGAGATATTCACGACCTGACCTTCTTTAACTCTTCTGATATCTACTTCATTTACATAAGTGCGGGAAATCATTTTGCTCAAATCGGGCAATTCAGCCAATACAGGATTCCACAATCGTAAGATGTCTCCTTCTTTCATTTTTTGCCCGTTGAAGCTTTTAGCATATTCCAGCATCCCAGGCTCCGGCGTTTTAATCACAAGATCCTTCAATAACCCCTGCAAAAAATCGAGGTCCATTTTTTCTTCTCGGTAACGTGAACGAGCTTTTCTTACTTCAGCAATTGCTTTATTTTTTTCTAATTCGTAGTTTTCTTTGGCTTGCTGTAATTCACGAATGGCTTTTTCCAGGTTTATATCGTTTTGCTGTTGGGTAGCAGGTGGCTCAAATTCCGACTGTTCCACTACTAATCGCTTTTCTTCTACAGCATATTCTTTGTTAATCAATTCGTCTCGTAACTTACGAAGACTTATGGCTGTATCTAGTTTTGCTTTCGAGTAATCTGACTCTCGCTGTTCCAATTCGTTTTGCAATTCATTAATTCGATCGTTGATCGTTGAATTATCCAATACGGCTACTACATCTCCTTTTTTCACCATACTTCCTTCTTCTTCCAGTTTGGCAATTTTAATTTCCCAGATATGGGCACGACGTAACCCCTGTGGAGCCATAATTTTAACGGAATTCTTAGCTTCAAGCTCTCCGGTAGTAGTTATATCAATTACAAATTCTCCCTTTTTGGCAGAAACAACAATATCAGCATCAGCATTTTCCACTGTTTTCCTGCCAAAGGCAAAATATAAAACAGCTATAACCGCCAATACGGCAATAATAAGCAGTGATTTTTTCTTCATATTTATTAGGGTTTTTTTTATCTCACCAATATAACTAATTTTTTAGTAATATATTGATTCAACATGTTAATAATTATTAACAAAAAGAACACTTTTTAAGATAATATCAAAAACGTAATACTGTAAATGAGAGGATACTAGGAGCAATGGCAGGATTTAAATCTTAAACGGTTTTTAATTACTTTTGCCGGGAAATAAATTGGTGGACAGTGAAGCATATAATTAGTTGGGTAATACGAAAAATACCCAGAAAGTATTTACAATTGTTTAGTCATTGGGTAGTAAAAATACTAGCATTATTCTACAGAGGAAATAAAGTAGCGTGTCCGGTTTGCCGAAGTAATTTCAGGAAATTTCTACCTTATGGTCGTAAGCCCAGAGAAAATGCGCTTTGCCCAAATTGCCTGGCATTGGAAAGACACCGCCTTTTATGGTTATATTTAAAAGAAAAAACCGATTTTTTTCGAGCTTCACTTAAAATGCTACACATAGCACCGGAGCTATGTTACATTCACCGGTTTGAAGCTATGCAAAATTTAGAATACATTACCGGCGATCTTGAATCCCCATTAGCTAAAGTAAAAATGGATATCCATGAAATTCCTTTTGACGATAATACATTTGATGTGGTTTTTTGTAATCATGTGATGGAGCATGTAAACGATGATATAAAAGCCATGCAGGAAATAAGGCGTGTGCTTAAACCGCAGGGCTGGGCCATTATCCAATCGCCCATGGATTATAAAAGAGACACCACCCTTGAAGATCCCACCGCTACTACTCCGGCACAAAGAGAAAAACTTCACGGTCAGAATGATCATTTACGTACCTATGGGCTTGATTACTCTCAAAGATTACGAGAGGCGGGGTTTGAAGTAAGTGAAGATGAATTTGTAAAGGAACTGCCGGAAGAAAAAATAATAAAATACGCGCTGCCACAGGAAGAAGTGATCTATTTATGCAAAAAATAATAAATAATTGTCAGTAATGATCACTTAGGTGTCTTAATCATTTAGTTTTTTAGCATAATTAACATTATTAATCGCCTAATTTTAGATGGTAAGGCAATATTTTACAGGAATTTCCTGCAAACTTAACTAAATGAGTACAACCAAGACTACTCAAAACTACTTCTTACTCAGTTCCTTAACCAATTCTTCCTTATCCATTTGGGACCGATTGGGAATATCTTCCTTCTTTGCCATTTCATAAAGCTCGTCTTTCGACTTTGCTCTTAAACCTTCCGGCTTATCCTGGTACTGCTTTTCAGTACCTTTATTTCCTTTTCCTTTTACATGTTCCTCTACTTTTGACTTCGAAACAAGATTATTGGTACGAACAAGTTTTTTCTGGTAATCGCTTTCGGTAGGATAATCATTTGGAAGAATCCATTCCCTGAATTTGCTACCTTCTTGCAAAAACAAGTGGGGCAGATCGTTAAATTCGGGATCATTATCAAAATCTGCCAGGTAAAACTGGCCTTGTTTCACCGTTTTTTTCTTTTCGTGATCCGCATCAGTTCCTACCAGAATATCTCCCCGCTGTCCTTCTACCACCGCGAAAAATGTTTTGTCATTCAAGTTTAAGATCTGACTACCTTTCGTGGTTTCAAAAAGATCGTATTGTCCTTCTTTTTCTAATTTACCTCTCATAAGATTAAAAAATTTTATTGTTTCTATATTTTTAACAGGCTTTTAATTTGATTGTTGATCTAAAAAGCAATTATTATCTTTAGCCTTTCAATAAATTGCCATATGAAGTATACATTTTTAATAATCTTCTTAGCTACATTTTCCACACTTACCGCCCAGGAGCAAGAAGAAGAATGGCCCGGAATAAATGCCGACAGGCCTGGGCAAGGTACCGACTCTCCGTTTCTACTGCCAACCGGGGCGGTGCAACTGGAAAACGGTCTGCTGTTTCAGAGGGATCAATTGCAACCTACCGACGCCATTATCAAAACTTATTATTTGCCTACTGGGCTGGTGAGGGTAGGTCTTTTACAAAACCTGGAGTTTCGTTTTAGTTATGATTTGCTATTACAAAGAGATAGTTTTGAAGATGAATTGATCAATAAGCAAACCGGTTTTGCACCGTTTTCCGTGGGAGCTAAATTTTTCATTGGTAAACAAAAAGGGATACTGCCCCAACTTTCTTTTATTACCACTATTGCCCTACCCGGCACTGGATATGAAAATTATCAAATAGACAATGTAAACCCTACCATTGGCTTACTTGCAGGGCATAGCGTTAATAATTGGCTGGGTGTCACTACCAATTTTAGATACACCTGGGACTCGGAATTGGTGCAAAATGCATTTGGCTATGCCATGTCTTTTGATTACACTTTTAGCGACCGCTGGGGAGGATTTACTGAATTTTACGGTAATGTTTATTCTGAAAATAATAATGAACACCTGTTTAACGCGGGTTTGGTGTTCGAACCCGATAAAAATCTGCAATTGGATGCTTCCTTTGGAGTAGGATTTAATGATGGAGCACCTGATTTTTTTATTAGTGGCGGAGTAGCCTATCGACTTAAATTGTTTTAATATTTATATCTTCTCTTGGTCCAATAGCCGCTTGTAGTTGCATTTTGCTATTAGTTTATCTCCAGGTTTGTGTGTTTACTCTCTGTGAATTCCCCTGTGTTACTCTGTGGTTAGCTTTTCTCCTCTTACCGAGGCTAGCTTCTCCACTTTTAATGACCGGCTGCCTGCGCCTTTTTTGTTTTTTTTT
>CAZQEZ010000007.1:0-45951 GCA_964592475.1 uncultured Roseivirgaceae bacterium | reverse complement strand
TACTCTCTGTGAATTTCTCTGTGTTACTCTGTGGTTAGCTTTTCTCCTCTTACCGGGGCTAGCTTCTCCACTTTTAGTGCCCGGCTTCAATGACAAAAAAATGTCATTTCTAACTAAAAAAGATGTGAAATATTTAAAGATGCTTTATATATTTCTTAAAATTACACTTTATAGTGTTCCATACAAAATTATATAGCGCCAAATTATTTTAATATAACACCTGAAAAGTATGAAAAATTTAATGTTAATCTTTGTTGTATGTGGTCTATTACTGGGCTGTAATTCTAAAAGTGAACCAGAAGGCCCGCCCAACATCCTTTTCATCGCGATAGATGACTTACGCCCGGAATTAAATGCGTACGGAGCCTCCCACATCCATTCGCCCAACATTGACAAACTGGCCAGCCAAGGAGTAATGTTTACCGAAGCTTATTGCAATGTCCCTGTTTGTGGTGCCTCCAGGGCCAGCTTACTTACCGGTGCCCGCCCTACTCGTCACCGGTTTATCAATTATTTTACCAGGGTGGATAATGACTACCCGGGAGCTGTTACCTTGCCCCAGCTGCTAAAGGAAAACGGCTACTACACCATTTCCAACGGCAAAATTTTTCACGACCTTGATGACACAGAAACGCGTAGCTGGGATGAAAACTGGCGACCCCACCTGGCTAACAGCTGGCGTGATTATCAAAATGCGGAAAATATTGCCATGGATAATTCGGACACTACCCGGGGACCGGCCTACGAAAACCTGGAAATAGCAGACACGGCTTATTTTGATGGAAAAATTGCCAACAAAGCCATTACAGACCTTAAAAAATTAAAACAACAGGATAAACCCTTTTTCCTGGCGGTAGGCTTTTTGAAACCTCACTTACCTTTCAACGCGCCTCGAAAATACTGGGAAATGTATGATCCGGCCAATATTTCCTTACCGGATAATTATTATGTACCTAAGAATGCACCCGAAGCGGCCATTCATAACTCCGGCGAACTGCGTGCTTACGCGGGAGTACCCAAGAAAGGACCGGTGAGTGATGAGCTGGCACACAAATTAATCCATGGCTACTATGCCTGTGTGAGCTACACCGACGCGCAAATAGGCAGAGTGATGCAGGCGCTGGAGGATGAAGGTTTGAAAGAAAATACAATTGTGATATTGTGGGGTGACCATGGCTGGAACCTTGGCGAGCATACGCTTTGGTGCAAGCATGCCAATTTTAAAACCAGCCTGCAGGTACCCATGCTGCTGTCCGGACCGGGAATTCCTGCTAATAAAAAAATTGATAAACTGGTAGAATTTGTTGACATCTACCCTACCCTGGCAGCACTTGCTGGTGTAGCTCCACCAGCTAATCAATTGGATGGCGCTAGTATGCTGCCCCTGCTGGAAGATGAAAATGCCGAATGGAAAGACCAGGTAATCAGCAAGTACCACGATGGTGTATCGATAAAAACCAACGACTACCTGTACACGGAATGGAGCCGCACTGATGAAGATGTGTATGCTCGTATGCTATATAACCATGTAAAAGACCCGGAAGAAAATGTAAATATTTCGGAACACCCGGAAAACCGAGCCTTGCTTGATAGCCTGAAAAATAGAATGCTAGAGTACCGGGGTGCAGATTTTAATCAGGAGAATTGATTGAAACCTCCGGCGGTACCACCCCCCCGGAGGTTTTTTTATAATAAACACTAACCAAGCTCAGCCTCCAAAATTTTCTTTTTTAGTGCTTTTTTGTCCAGTTTGCTTCGGTTCTTTATATCAAGCAATTTGGCTTTTTCAAAAGCTTTTTTGATGGCAGGAGTCCATTTCACTTTATGTTTGCCTTTTTTATCTGCTTCTACCTTTAGTTTTTCCGCTTTCTTTTTTTCTTTTTCAGATAAGTTTTCCCACACTTTTTTTGGCAGGTAGCGTTTCATCTTACCATCTTTTCGGGCTTTTCCCTCCTGCTCTTTGGTTTGCCACTCCTGATCGGTCCATTCTTTCAAGCTGTTGGCTTCCTTGTTGTTTTCGTCTTGCTTGTAGCCGCCTCCTTTTTTCTCATACTCCTGCACTAACAGCTGACTTTTGCGGGCCGACCATTTTCCTTTTTTGCCTCCCTTGGTACTATTCTTTAGTTTTTCCTTTATTTTTTCCCTAAGCTTGGGCTTCGTGTATTTATCTTTATAGTCTTTACTCATAATAAGGTTGATTAAATAAAAAGCCAACGGTATGTATAAAAGATTGTTACCGGGGGATAGGTTTAGTAACCACTTAGCTGGCAGCATAAACAGCGGACGGCTGTATAGATTACTCGTAAAATAGGCTAACTAAATTGAATAAATAGTGCCTTTAGGTAAATTATTATTTGTCCTGGAGAATAACGCCAGTGATATCCGATTGTCGAATTTAATGCGGTTTTATTGCTTCAGGTTAAGATATTCTTCAATTTCGGTTAGGTTTATAAATATATTATTCGGCTTATGGATTGCCATTAGTCCTTTTATTTTCAATGCTGATCACTCAATTGCCTTATGAAATGGTATATTATCGGGCTTAATAATAGTCGCGGTTGTAGTACCACGAGGAATAATTGAAGATAAAAGAGGTGGTATCGCAAAGTATGTGAAATAAAAATGGTTTTATTTTAAAGCTGTCTGTTATCCCAGCCAATTTTACATTGTTGAAAAAATCCTTAAGTTCGGCACATATGATAAAGTTATCTGAAAATACCTTAACATCCCGGACTGGGACTAATCGTAAATGAAAAGGCAATGGAAAAAAACAAATTGAATAAATAATCTTTTCATTGAATGAATTGTTCATTTGAAGGGATTACGGTTTCAAAGCAGCCTGCTATCCCAAAAATATGCCTCACTTCTGACCAATTTCACTTTGATGAAAAAATCCGGATGTTCGGCATTGATAATGTAGTTGAATTCATAAGGTATAATAGCTGAAGGAACTTTAAGCAGCAAAGAGGATTTAGCCTTGTACCATTCACTACCTAATTTTTGTAATTCGGAATAAGCACGGATGCTTTGCCAGTTTGCCGGTAAGCTGCTGATTTTTATTTCTTCGCTTAAAAACTGATCATCAGCTATTGAAATAGTCATCATTTTATACGATTCCGCCGGCTTTATAAATGCCCTGTGCACCACCATTTCTAGCGAAGCCAAAGATCTTGATTGAGCTGTATAAATAACTTTTTGTCCATGCAGATTCCAACGATTGGCACTTCCGGATGCAGATAAGTTTAAAGCATATTTTTCGTGAGAAATTCTAAAGACCTCCATTATTAGCTACACATTATCACCAAATTCAATCGCTGTTAATCGATCGTTTATAAATCGGATCCCGGTGACCGTATTTAAAAAAACAACAGGTTTTTCTTCGTCTAAAAATTGATTTTCAGAGTTGAGCCACCGCATAAATGATTCCGATGATCCAAAAACCTCATTTCCATGTTTGAAAAGTGAAATTAAATGGATTATTTGTTCTTTGGTATTCTCCTTTAACGCTGTATCTGAGTTTTTGTAATTTCTAAATGTTTTTACACTTACATTCAACCAATCACTTAAGGTTTCATCTTTTAAGTTTAGATAATCTTTTAATTCCCGGATCATCATTTTATTCATACTGGTAGAATTGAGAAAATGTAGGACTTGTGTATCAGTAACTCTATCAGGAATAGCTTCTAAAAGTGAATTTTTCATTTGAGATCATTGTTTGTATGATGCATAAACAGAAAAGAGCGAGCAAAAGTTCTCCCGTGAATAAGGTAAAATTGCAGCTTAATAATTTACTTTGCCTGAAATGATCCCATGGCTCTTCAGCGCTGGCAATCTTGTAAGTTAAAAACCATAAAGACTTAATTATATAGAGCCTTTATAACTTGTGTCTGTATCATCATGGCATATCAATAAATAATTAGTAATACTTATAAACCCTCAATAATAAATACCTGCCACCAAAAAAATATCCGTTTATTGGATGCTACTTACTACTGCATTTTTCGGTGCCCTCCTACTCCGGCTTTTTGGGCAATGGCTCTCCTTTGGGAATAAATTTCAATGAAACTGAGTTTACACAATGACGGGTATTTTTATTAGTAAAGCCTTCTCCCAGGAAAACATGCCCCAGGTGACCTCCACAATTACTACAAATAATTTCTGTTCTGCGGCCATCAGCGTCGGTTTTTCGGGTTACAGCTCCTTCGATTTCATCATCAAAACTAGGCCAGCCACAGTGGGATTCAAATTTATCTGCAGATTGATACAAAGGGGCGTTACACCTTTTGCAAATAAAAGTACCTGCCTCTTTCATTGTAGTGTATTCACCTGTACCGGCGCGTTCGGTTCCTTTTTGTAATATCACGTATTCTTCAAAGGTATTCAATTTATTAAATTCAAATTTTTGACCGTCTTTAATAAGTAATTGATCGTTTGTCTTTTCCATTTTTATTTCCTCTTCAATTTTATTATCATTTTTTTGAGCACAAGCTTGAGAAGCAAACCCGATTGTAAATATAAGCCACAAAATATTCTTCATTCTTAATTAATATTTATCTACTGCTTCAAAAAACGATTTATCAATTAAATAATTTCAATAGGGTTGCAAAGATTCTTTAACCTTCTGGAATCATAAATTCTTCAACCATTTTTGAAAAGGCACTATATTCTTAGCATAATTTTTACCTATTTTTACCCCTGCTTGTTGCAACTGTTCATTGGTAAGCAAGCCAGGAAAATGTATATATTGCTCATCAATCTTTTGTAACTGTGGCAACCAATATTTTACAAAGTCTCCTTTAGGATCATATTGTTTGGCTTGCTTGATAATATTAAAGTACCTGTTTTGCCGTGGGTCATTACCCACGCCAGCTACATAAGCCCAATTACCCCAGTTGCTGCTCACATCATAGTCTATCAGTTTATTCTCAAAATAGGCAGCTCCCCAGGTCCAGTTTATTTTTAGGTCTTTTACCAGAAAACTGGCTACATTTTGCCTTCCTCGGTTTGACATAAAACCGGTTTGATTGAGTTCTTTCATATTAGCATCAATAAAAGGAATGCCAGTTGTTGCCGAAGTCCATTGATCAAATAGGTGCCAATCGTCTTTCAAATCAACCGGATTATCTTTAATTCCTGATTTCAAAAAGAGCTTTTTACCATATTTTGCCGATATGAACCGGAAGTAATCACGCCAGTACAATTCGAACACGAGCCAATAAGTAGAAATATTTTTCTTTCGTTCCACCTCGTATTTTTTTACTTGATGATAAATAGATCGGGCAGAAATGCAACCATGAGCCAGCCAGGGAGAAAACTTTGATGAGTAATCTTCACCTAGCAAACCATTGCGGGTATATTTGTAGTTTTTCAATTGGTCTTGCTGCCAAACATACTTTTCCAGGCGTAGCCAAGCTTCCTCCTCCCCACCCTTGTATCGCAAATGGATAGGCTCATCGGCAAAGCCTAAAGTGGCAAGGGTAGGCACACTGGTAGAAGGTAAACCTTTGGGTAGGTTTATATTTTCTGGAGCTAATAAAGGCTTGTTTATTATTCCATACTTTTCAGCTTTTTTTCTAAAAGCAGAAAACACATCAGGTAAATTGGTGAATTCAAAGGGTAAATCTTCAGGGTTTACAAGGGTATGCTGCCATGTATAATGAATCATTGCTCCTAAAGATTTAACCTGATATTCCAACGCTTCTTCTATTTTTAGTTCTTCCCAGGTTACTTCTTTGCTGGCATATATGGCATCAACCTGGTATTGGTGTACCAAGTCACTGATCATTTGCTCAGGCTTACCGGTAAATACCAGTAAATCTGAATTTATCTGCTTTAATTGACTTTTCAAATTTTGTAACGACTGTAGCATAAAAGCCGCCCTGAGCATACCTGTCTTCTTAAAACCTAAATCGAGTTTCTTAAACCACCTTTCATCAATGACAAAAAGCGGAATTATTGTGTCGCAATCCTCTAATGCTTTTATAAAGGCAGGATTATCTATTAAACGTAAATCATTTCTAAACCAAAATATGCCTTTTTTAAATTTCATGATGTTATAAAAAGTTGAGCTATCAATTTGTTTTATGAATCACTCTTGCAAAAACTTCACATAATACACAATTACTACCGCGAGTAATATTATATAACTTGTGTTATACTAAATCAGGTAAAGAAATCAACATAAAACTCCTATCCCTCTCATTCCTAGTCTCTATGAATATTTGTCAAATAACAAGAGCTAACTACTTACCATGTAATATGTTATTATCGTTAATTAATGTTTATTATTTTTATTTATATAGTGAATCAAATTTAAAGTAGAACTATTCTTAGAAGAATATTTGATAGGTCATGACCAACATTAATTTTATTTAGATAAAAATTTAACTTTCCTTTAATTGGAATGTCATATATTCTCAATATTCATAGCATAAGCAACTTTAAAAAGCAATAATAATAAGATAATGAGATAAAAATTTAAAATTATTTTTGATAACTAACAAAAAGCCACGCTTTTACAAAAGAATACTGCCAACACTATATCCTAATAACAAAAGCTATACACCTATAATACCCGTGTAACATAACCCAACAACTTCAATATCACCAAAGGTTATATTTTAGCTTAAATTAGTATATAATTAATAACCAGATTTAGAATTAAGAATTATGAAGGCGGAGAAAACAAACAAAATTACATCATTAATCACGATTTTGTTTTTTGTGACGGCAGGAGCATTTGCACAAGAAACCAACTGTTCGAATGGTTTGGATGATGACAACGATGGAAGAGTAGATTGCTACGACGATGATTGTAAAGCAGAGAGTGCATGTATAGATTTTTATCTTAACTTCAACGCAACCTGCGAAGCAAAACCCGACTCTTTCCCCCGTTTTAATATGAAGCTCTTTAAAAAATCTGAAAGACGAACTACCAGTAATGACCAGTCGCTAGTAGTAGGTGACCTTGATGGCGATGGAATAGCTGAAATAGTATCGCTTAATACTTATACCAACATGCTGTACATATTGCGTGGCGAAGATTTAACTATTCAAGCCCAAACTTCCTACAATGGTGGCCTTCGTTATGCTCCTGTAATAGCGAATCTTGACAATGATAACTGTAGTGAAATATTCATACCTTCTTCCAATAAAATCTCTAAATTCGATTGTAATCTGAATCCATTAGGAGAAATTCCGATTCAAAGTGACCCGGGTTTTATGGGTATAGCGGATTTTAATAATGATGGAACTGCTGAATTATATGTAAGGGATGCCATATATAACGCCGAAACCCTGGCACAGATAATTGCATCTGACGCTCCGGTAAATGGTCAGCTATCGATTAATTCTGGTCCTGTAGCAGTTGATATTTTAGGTGATAGAAACTTAGAATTGATAGCCGGTGGTACTATTTATAATGTAGATATAGCCAGTGGCACCAAAACTGTAGCTCAAACCCTGCCTAGATATTATGTGAAAACTACCGGTAAAAACTGGGCTCCTAACAACAGCTCTACCAGTGTGGCTGATTATAATCAAGATGGTTACCTGGATGTAATATGCTCCGGAGCGCTCGATAGCCTCAACGGGCCCACTACCGTGTTCTTTTGGGATGTTAAAAATAGCACCTCTCAGTTTTTTGTAGTACCATTCGATTGGGCACTGGGTACCAGTAGGCTCAATATTGCTGATATAGATGGGGATGGTCAGCTCAATGTGACGTTTGTTTCCAGAAAGCATTTATATGCATTGGATGAAAATTGGAATCAAATGTGGAGTAAACAAATTGTAGAGTCAGCTTCCGGCATTACCGGTACTACTATCTTTGACTTTAATGGTGATGGTAAATTTGAAACGGTTTACCGAGATGAACAATACCTTTATATAATAGATGGTGATGGATTAGCAGCTAATATACCTATTGACTGTAAATCAAAAACGCTGGTTGAATACCCAATAGTAGCCGATGTGAATGGCGATGGGGCCACTGAAATTTGTGTGGTGTGTAGCGCTGACGGGTATCCCTGGGATCAACCAATAGAGGGTGAAGTAAGAACCTATCATGCTGATGGTCAATTATGGGTGCCATCAAGACCAGTGTGGAATCAACATGGATATTTTAATGTGAATGTAGAAGATGATCTTACCATACCAATAGAGCAAACCAGCCAACATGCTGTTTTCTCCAACTTTTTATGCGATACACTAGACGCCAGTGGCAATCCGATTCCGGGAGCAGTGCGGCCTTTAAATTCATTCCTGAATCAGTCCCCTAAACTGGACAATTCAGGCTGCCCTAACTATGCTACTCCTGACCTTACACTGGATGATTCGAGCATTAAAATATTACCTCCTACCTGTCCCAATAGTGAATTTTATATTTCTTTTGATATTATCAACAATGGAGATCTTGCTATTGATGACACCTTGAATGTATCCTTTTATGATGGTGATCCTTTAGATCCATCTACAAATTTTCTAAATACATCCACTTATTATATTCAAACGCTTAATCCCGGCAACAAAGTAACCGTAGATAGTATGCTGGTAATTGGTAAAGCAACAGATTTCACTTTGTATATTCGGTTAAATGATCCTAATACCATATTAGAGTGTGATAATACCAATAACTTATTCTCTAAAATGGTAAAGATATTACCATTCAATATCAGCACGGAGATATTATCACATAACGATAAGTGTTACGATTCTATTCCTGATAATGGAAAAGCGAGCGCGTTTGTAATGAAAAATGGAGTGAAAGAAATCAGTGATTACGAATTTACCTGGTTTAAAGACAATGGTGGTAGCATTGATTCAGTATTTACCGGATCTACTTATGTTTCAATGGGCACTGACACCTATTTTATCACTGGTAAGCATATTATAGAACAATGTGGCTCAGATACTGCCCAGGTAGAAATACTACTTGAACAAGACGATATCGATTCTCTTTCTGTTTATCAAACCAATATTCACGACGATTGCCGTAACCCCAATGGTGCGCTTAAGCTGGAAGTATGGGAGCGTGATACTGGCGGCAGTTATCAAAATGTAACCAAAGATCCATCAATCAATTTCGATTTTACCTGGTGGAGCGGACCGATGGTATATGGTGATAGTGTGGTAAGTATTTCCGATTCGGTAACTAACCTTATACCATTTACCTATGCTGTTTTGGTTCAAAATCCAATCAATGGCTGTATAAGAATAGGTTCGGGAACCATAACTTCCACAGCTGAATATCCAGTTATTGATTCAACTCAAAGCAGTCCTTTAACTAAATGCGGACCTAATCCGGATGGTTCCATAGAGGCATTTGTCAACCAAACAGATAAAGGCACAAGTCTCAACAACAATGATGTGTATTTTAATTGGTACGAAGGTGCAGATACTACATCGGTAAAAATTTTAGGTGAAGATAAAGCAATATTAAGTAAATTAGATACTGGCGTTTATTCAGGTGTGGCTATTTTAAAATCTAATGGCTGTAGATCGATCATTGCTACCGATAGCGTAGAAAGAGATGTACAGTACCCAATATTTACGCCTCAAGTAGATGCACCTCAAACTTCTTGTGATCCTACTCAACCCAATGGGCAACTATCGATTAGCACAGGTTCATCAGGACCTCACAATATAAAATGGTTTAGAGGGCAAAACTCGCTGGAAATCAACAAAATAGCAGTTAACGAAACATCAGTAGACAGCCTGGAGGCAGGCTGGTACACAGTAGTATTGAAGCATAATGCCAGTACTTGCGAAACAGCTCAAGAAATCTATTTGAAGGATAGCTTGACTTTTCCGGAACTAAGTAAAATAAATATAGCCAAACAAAACATTACTTCCTGCGACTCTACAGTGACAGATGGTAGAATTTGGGCTGATTATGATGGCGCCAATGCAGGTTATGTCTTTAAGTGGAGCGATGGAATCAATGCCAATTCACCCCCTCAATTCACTGGCAATGCTATTAATGGCTACGAATATAACAATTTAACGCCTGGCTATTATACAGTAGTTGTGATGGATGAGGCCACATTGTGTGAGTCGCCACCAAAAACTGATTCTGTAGAACTTATTCCTGACCCTCCGGTAATAAATGCAACTGTAGTACAAACTGCTACCAGCTGTACTCCTACATTTGCCAATGGCGAGATTCTGGCCACTGCTTCAAGCATCACAGAACCAGCCAACGGTTATAAATTTGAGTTTTTCAGGGGCCCGAATGAACTATCAAGTAATAGTCTTGACTCAATTAGAAATCAAGATGGTACCACCGGTTTAACCGTAGATTCATTGGAAGGTAACAATACTTTTAGAATAGCGGTAACTAATGAAACCACCACTTGTAAATCTACGCTCGATCAATTCTTAAATAATATAGAAACACTGCCAGGAGTTAATCTGGTAAATTTGGCCATTACTGACAATTCCAATTGCTCAGCTCCTGGCAATGGCGCAATTGACGCTTCTGCTGCAGTTTCAACTCCCGCTCCTGGTGTAGAGCCGGTTAATGGCTATACTTATAATTGGTATGATGCTGCCGGCAATCCGTTAAGTGAAACAGGCCCCGTGTTAAGCAACCTGATGGAAGGTGACTACCAACTATCTGTTACTAACAATGATACTAAATGTAATTCACCTTTGGTAGTTGCCACTGTAGGCAACAATAGCGTTGCTCCTGCGTCTAATTTCTCAATAGATCAGGAACAAACTGCCTGTATAGGCGAAAATGGTCAACTGACGTTGACTTCAACCACAGCTTCCGGCGAGCCTACCAGTGGATATCAAATGGAATGGTTCGATAATTCATTTACCAATCTGCAATCGGTTTTAACTGCTGGCTCCAGCCAAATGAACAATTTAGCCTCACAAACTTACTATGCGATTGTTACTAATTTAGATTCTCGCTGTGTAGACACTACCAGTATTTTCCTTTCTGAAAACCTGGCATACCCGCAAATAGATAAAACTGCCGCGGTTGTTACAGATGATGAATATTGCGTTGAGCCGGGTAATGGTACCATAGATGCAATTAGCTCGCCTTACATGATATTGCCCAAAGCCCCAGCTACAGAACCTGTGGGTGGTTATTCTTTCCAATGGAGCAATACCAATGGATTTAATGCTACTACCGCCGACATTGATTCTCTGTCAGCTGGAACTTATGAACTTATAGTGCGCAACAATGATACTCAATGTGAATCAGCACCTGCCTATTTCAATATTGTAAAAGTAAATGTACCACCATTGGTAAATATTACTACATTAAATGACCAAACCTCATGTAGCACTGATCCCAATGATCATAATGGCTCGTTAATGGCCGAAGGTTCTGATGGCAGTGGTTTCACAACTTCCGGATACGATTTTGCCTGGTTCAGAGGTCAAAGTACCAGTTTGGCAGATTCCATTACCAATACTGCCACCATTAGCGGACTTACCGATATTACTTATACTGTAAAGGTGACCGATCAGACTTCGGGCTGCCAAAGCACCGCCGAGCAAATAGTTCAAACGGTATTAGCTTATCCGGTACCCAATGCTACTGCTCAGGAAGCCACTCAGTGTAGCCCATTCGATGGCGAAGTGTTAGCCAATGTAGGCGGCATTCAGGCAGGGCATACTTTTTACTGGTATGAAGGTGAAAATGTAAAGCCTACAGAAGATCATTTGGATTCACATTGGACAAATTTGGAACCGGGAAAATACGCGGTAATGGCCTATGTTGATAGCACACAATGCTGGTCTCAAAACCCATACGTTGCTACCGTGGCGGATAGTACCGATGCCATCAATTTAAATGGTACTGTAATTAGCATACCAAGTGATTGTAGTACCAATGATGGTGAGGTTATTGCATTTGCCTCAACTGCCAGTGGTACCAGTACTGATTTTACTTTTTATTGGCAGTGGAATAACACGCCACACGATACCGTAACAAGTACATCGGGTATAGACTATCAATCGAATCTATTTTATGGTTTTTATAATGTATTAGTTTCCAACAATACGGACGGCTGCGAAAAAGACACAACATTCTTTTTGCCCTACGGAAATCTTCACAATTACGATTCACTGGTATTAGTGGATTCATCCAATGTAAATTATTGTGAAGCTCCATTCGATGGCGAAATTGCAGCCGGAGTGGTGGTCGACTCAGCGCAAGCTGTTTACGGCCATATTATTTATAATTATACATTGTATGAGGGATACCATACAATCGGTGATGGCAAAACACCTATCCAAACAGTTTCTTTTGCCGACACTGCAGCGGCACCGGTATTTTCAGGATTAGCCGCCGGAGTTTACACGGTAATGATTGAAGATGTGGTGGAAGGTAATAACTGTTTTTCCTATCCAATGGTCATCGAACTACTGCAACAATCGGCCGATCCTGTAGCCAGTATCACTGCTTCTGACAATTACAGTTGCGACCCCTCCAACCCCAATGGGTTCCTGGCAGCCACCGCTACTACCAGCACTGGCGATGCGGCAGGATACACTTTCTCCTGGTACCTCAATGATACTACCGCTGCTAACTTTATTGGCAACGGAACTTATGTAACCAGTGATTCAACTTTCCAGGCTGGATTAGCCGAAAATAATACCGGTGAAACCTATGTATTAAGAGCATATAATAATCAAAGCCGCTGCGATACTATTATGAGTCAATCGCTTATCTTGAATCAAAGAAACCTCACATTTGCCAGTACTGCTGCAACTGATCAAACAAACTGTACTCCAGCTAATGGTACGCTGGGTACCGGTGATATATTAGAAGATGGTGTGGTAGATCCTGCATTCACCTATACTATCCAACTATTTGATCAGGCAAATATGAGTACGGACTTAGCCCCAAGTAACTCAGGAGCCGGCAATTTGGAAGATCCTTTCAATAGCTTAGTGGCAGCCAATTATCAGGTGATAGCCGTAAATGATTCTACAGCTTGCGAGGCTTCCATAAGCCGGCAAATTTTAGATGTTACCGTTGATCCGGTTATAATGGCTACTTCGCTTGTAAATGATATTTATTGTGATGACCCCATGAATCCATTATTTGGTAGTGGAAGTATAGATGGAGCAGTAGATGAGACTGCTACCGGAGGTAGCGCTTCCGAACTTGCCGGGTATAATTTTACCTGGTACCGTGGCGCAGATACTTTAAATGCTGCCAATCAATTACAACCTGCCGGTTATGCAACCGCGCATCAGGCATATGATTTAAGCAGTGGCAGTTATACTATAAAAATACAAGATGCAGATGCAAGTAATCAAAACCTGAATTGTATCAGTGTGAGAACTTTTAATATCGCTGAGGACAATCCGGACATCGTGGTAAGCACTATTGATAAAGCAAATCAGACAGATTGTAGCGCGGGTAACGGCAGCATTGAAATCACCGGAATAAATTATGATGGAACTGCCGATGCATTAGCCAATTATACCTTAAAAGAATTATATGATGTAAACAAAATAGGGCTAAGCACTGGAAATCCTTATGCAAGTTTAGATAGTGGTTATTACTTTCTGCGTGTGCAACACGACATTACAAAATGTTTTTCTCCCTACAAAGGAGTTAAAATAGATAAAGTGATCATACCACCAGCTATTGTTTTTTCACAAATACCTGATTGGAGTTGTAATACAAATGGAAAAGGCGAGCTGACTGCAGATGTGTATGAAAGTGGCGTTTTATTCAATCCTGATTATTCTTTCGGTTGGGAAGATGACGCCAATAATCCTATAGGTAGCACCAATAGCTTAGCAAACCTGGTAGAAGGCGAATATCATTTGACCATTGTAGATAATACATCGCCTGGCTTAGGTTGTGTATTCACCAGATCTACCACGCTAAACGACGTGCCTAAAAATATAACCATAACAGATCAAAATGTAACAGATCAAACTATTTGTTTGCCCAATGGCACTGTAGTGGTCAATGAAGTAAGTGAGGATAATGTATACGATCCGGCCATTATTTATGACAATAGTTTATTCGATGATTCATTTAATGCCATAGGCAATGCTGGTAATGGCATACAATTTACCGATTTAGCCGCGGGCACTTATTATTTAACCTCGCGAAATACCGATACTGATTGTATTTCAGATACACTTCAAGTTTTGGTGGATGATATAAGCATGGATCCCCTAGCAAAAATTACCGTGTTGAGCATACAACGAAGTAAAGCTCCTCCGGCTACCCCTACTGGTTCTTTGCTAGGTGAAGCCCGGGAAACAGATAGCAGTGTGGACACATATGACTTCACCTGGTTTCATGAAAGTGATAGTGTGACAACTGGATTTGCACTAACTGATCATACAATCGTGGATCAACCTGGTGGCACATTTACTTTAAAATTGACAAATACAGTAACTAATTGTAGTACGCGAGTAACTTCATTTGTACAGGAAGATATACCCGAACCGGAAATAATCGTTTCCAATACCCCCTCTACCATTTGTGCACCCGGTGACGGAACTATAAGTGTAACAGATATAAGTATCAATAGCAATCCTGAATTATTAAGTAGCTATTACTTCCATTGGTATATAAATGACACGGAGGCCGGTTCATTGATTACCACAACAGATGGAGCCAATGCGGGAGGCAATACGATCACTGGACTAACCAGTGGCACCTATTATGTGATTGCAGAGGAAAGGACCTTGGCACTGCAATCTTTGCCGGTAGAAGTGAAAATAGAAGACAATAGCACATTACCGGAAATTGACCTGGTGCTAGCCATACCACAAAGTAGTTACAACCCTGATATTAATCAGCACAACGGGGAACTTACCATTACAGTGGATGGAAACACTACCAATAAATATATGAGATCTATGCCTAATTATGAAGTACGTTGGTATAGAGGTACTGACCTATCCGGCACATTATTGAGTAGCAACAATGATAAATTTACTACTACAGGATTAACCGATGGGTATCATACCGTGTGGGTAAGAAACAATCTTACTAATTGTGAAAGTATTATGATTATGCAAGTTGAAAAAAGGCTTACGCCCCTTATGATCGTGAGTTCTTCTGCACCTAATACCTATTGCATTGACCCGAACGGTAGAGCACTGGCAAGTGTTACAGATAATAGCTCTACCTACACCTACTATTGGTACATTGATCAGCCATTGTATCCATCTGGCACACCGGATTTTACCGGCAGGTTACTTAACAATGGATTAAACGGTGGCACCTATTATGTAGTGGCTGTAGATAATAAAGATAGCTATAGATATGCCGTAGATACCGTAGTGGTAGATGATATATTGCGATATCCGGATGTACTATTGAGTCAGATAAATCCTCAACGCAATTGCTACATAGATAGGCCAACAGGTCAATTAATGGCAGAAATCACCAATGATGATATTTCATTCTACTTTGTAGAGTGGTACCAATTGCCAGACGAAAGTAATAGCATAGGAACAGGCAATATCATCACGCAATTGCCGGTGGCAAGCTACAAAGCCAATGCTACTCATCTAATTTCCGGATGTGCAGATGATAGCGAGGCCATTGACTTAACTGAAGAAATAGCTCCTGTACCATCGCCAGATGTTAATATTATTAATCACCTTACTCATTGCGTAAGTCCCAATGGACAATTAAATGCTTCGGTAAATAATGTTTATTACAATCACAATTTCAATTGGTACTTTGGTAGTCAAGTGTCCAACAGTCCTGATTTTTCAGGTCCGGTAATGGATGATTTAGATCAGGGCGATTATGCAGTGACTGCGACAGATAAAAAAACCGGGTGTATCTCTCCGGCTACAGTTGTGGCTATTTTAGATAAGCGTGTATACCCTGAATTTGACGTGGTGGTAGAAAATGAAACCTGTAAAATGAAAAATGGAGCAGCATACCTGGTAATAACTAATGGTGCTGCAATAAATGATGTCGAGTGGGATGATGGTTACTTACATAGCTATGGACCTTCTATTCTAAACCAATCTGCTGGAGATTATTCTGTAACAGCAAATACAATTTTCGAATGTAGCGCAACTCAAGACTTTACCATCAGCTCTGATATCAGGATATTCAATGGTATCTCTGACAATGGTGATGGTGCTAATGATTGGTTTGTTGTTGATTGTATTGAGGAATTCTGGAACAATAACGTAAAAATTTATAATCGCTCCGGTGACATTGTGTATGAAATGAACAACTATGATAACGATGTGAACCATTTTAATGGCAGAGGAAACAAAGGAATGTACCTGGATAACGGCATGCTGCCAATTGGCACCTATTATTATGTAATTGATTTAAAAGATGGAAATGTACCCAAAACCGGGTACTTAGAACTTGTAAGATAAAATAACCTGTTATGAATAAATATTTAATTTTCTTCTCGCTGATAATGGTAGTTAGTAGCCATTGTGCCAATGCCCAGCAAAAACCTGTAGTTTCTCAGTACATGTTTAATGGTTTAGTGCTCAACCCTGCTTACGCAGGCACCAATGGCTATTTTAGTGCCACGGGTATGCTACGCAACCAATGGGTAAACCTAGATGGAGCACCACGTGTAAGCACTATGGCCATCCATTCGAATGTAAAAAATAAAAATATTGGGTTAGGCCTGGTAGTCACTAATGATAAAATAGGAGTACATGATGATTTGGGGGCTTACTTTAGTTACGCCTATCATTTAAAATTACCAGTAGGAAAATTAAGCATGGGATTGCAAGCCGGGTTTAACAATCTTACCAGTAATTTTAATGAATTAAATTTATCAACTGCTTCTGATCCTATTTTAAATGATCAGATTACTCGATTTAAGATAAACTTTGGAACCGGCCTTTACTATTTTACTGAAAATTTTTATGCAGGGTTGTCTATTCCTTACATCATAAAAAATCGCAATTTTAAGCAATTAGATGTTATA
This sequence comes from uncultured Roseivirgaceae bacterium, assembly GCA_964592475.1. GTDB lineage: Bacteria > Bacteroidota > Bacteroidia > Cytophagales > Cyclobacteriaceae > CAZQEZ01. The sequence continues at coordinate 29,035 of CAZQEZ010000007.1, read as the reverse complement.
CGAAATATAGAAGAATCGAGGTATTATTATTTCACTATCGGAAAAGTGTTGGAGCTTTCGGAAAACCTTAAACTTAAGCCCTCCGGTTTGTTGAGAATTGAAGAGGGAATGCCAGTTGCCTATGACATAAGTGCTAACCTTTTTATCGATGATGCTATCAATTTGGGAGTATCTTACCGAGAAGGAGATAGTTTTATTGGCATGTTCGAAATTCAACTCAATGATTTCTTGAGATTTGGCTATGCTTATGATTATGTAATTTCCGAACTTAGTAATTATGCACAAGGTACGCATGAGGTTATGGTAAACTACAGGCTCAATCTTTTTGCTCCAAAACATCATCGCATGTGCCCGGGTCCGGCATATTTTTAAAATCCTAATCACAACACTCGAAAATATTACATGAGTATTGTGCAGGTATGAGTTAATAAAACTTTGGTTACTTTTTATGCTTAATTTGTATTATTAATTATTAAAGTAAATAAACTAAACTAATACAATGAAATTAATTGTTAAGATATCTATTCTTTTTTTAGCATTATTTTCGCCGTTCCTACTAATGGCTCAAGAGGGAGGCAACGCGAATAATTGTTTCGATGGTATAGATAATGACAATGATGGCCGTACAGATTGCTATGACGATGAATGTAGAGCTGCAGCTAACTGTATTGATTTTTACCTCAATCAAAATGCTGCTTGTCAGTCACGCCCCACTCAATTTCCAAATTTTGCCATGCGCCTGGCATGGAGTTCACCCAGAGCAAGTACCAGTAACGATCAATCTTTAGTGGTTGGTGACTTAGATGGTGATAATATACCCGAAATTGTTTCTCCTAACACTTTTGACGATGTACTTTATATAATCAATGGAGCTGACGGCACCGTAAAAAATAGTGTTTCTCAAAATAACATGCTCCGATATGCCCCGGTGATTGCCAATATTGACAATGATAATTGTGCTGAAATTTTTGTTCCAATTAGTAATGGAATCGCCAAGTTTGACTGTAATCTTAATTTCTTGGGTTCCGTTTCTTTACCTGGTGACCCTGGCTTCATAGGAATAGCTGATTTTAATAGGGATGGGAACCCTGACATCTATGCTCGAGATGCGATAATCGATGCCCGAACAATGACCGTAGTATTAGCTTCTACCATAGGCAGCAACTTTCAAAACTTTATTAATTCAGGACCGGTAGCGGTAGACATAGTCGGTGATAAAGATTTGGAATTGGTAATCGGAGGTGAAATTTGGGATATCGATCTCAACTTAGCCAACCCTGCTGCTAGCACACGCACTTTGGTTGCCGAAATTCCTGATTATTTTATAAAAAGGAGTGGCAAAAATTGGGCTCCTAACAATTCCTCTACCAGCGTAGCAGATTATAATTTGGATGGGCACCTGGATGTTATTTGCTCGGGCGCCGATGGTTCATATACTGGACCTAATACTGTTTTCTTTTGGGATGTTCATAATAATGTTGTTAAGAAATATACCGTGCCCGGCAATTGGAGTTTAGGTACCAGCCGTTTAAATATTGGTGATTTTGATGGAGACAGACAAATGAATGTCACTTTCGTTTCCGGAGATTATATTTACGCCCTTGACGAAAATTGGGATTTACTATGGCAAGTTTTTATTAATGAAGGAGCATCAGGAATTACCGGCACTACAATTTTTGACTTTAATGGTGATGGCCGGTACGAAATTGTTTATAGAGATGAAGAGTTTTTACGTATCATCGATGGCGCAGGAAATTTTCTGCGCAATATACCTTGTGTGTCGAGGACGCTAGTAGAGTATCCGATAGTAGCAGACATCAATGGCGATGGTTTCACTGAAATTTGTGTTCCTTGCGGAAGACCCGGAGCTTCAAACACACAATATACCAATGCAGAAATAAGGGTATTTCAATCTGATGGTGAGTTTTGGATGCCCTCCAGAAATGTTTGGAATCAACATGGCTATTTTAACGTACATGTGAATGACGACCTCACGATACCCAGAGAGCAAACTAGGCACCACATTGTTTTCTCCAATTTCCTATGCGATTCGCTCGATGCTTCTGGCAATCCAGTACCTGGAGAAAATCGCCCTCTCAATGCTTTTCTCAATCAATCTCCCGTGTTAGATATTGATGGATGCCCTACATTTGCTACTCCCGATATTGCTTTTGATGGACCAATTGATGTGATGCCGCCGATATGCCCTGACCCAAACTTTTATGTTTCTTTTGGCGTGAGAAATGATGGGGATATAAATCTCACCGAAAAGATGTATGTTACGTTTTATAATGGTGACCCTAGTGATCCTGCCACTGCAAAGCTCAATACCGATTCGGTAGATATTGTAAGTTTACCTCCGGGTGGTACCTTTTATGTGGATAGCCTACAGGTATTGGGAGTTGGCAGCGTATTCGATCTTTACATCAGCTTAAACGATCCTCAAAATTTTATAGAATGTGATTTTGGCAACAACGTGCGCTCTACCCCTGTAAGTCCATTACCTTTTGATATTCAAGTAGATAAATTGAGCGATAATGTAAAATGTATCAATACAATCCCTGATAACGGCAGCGCCTCCGCTTATTTATTCAATGGTACCAATAGAATTACAGCCGGCTACACCTTTACCTGGTTTGAAGACAATGGAGGATCATTAGACTCTATTTATACCGGTCCATTAATTGACGGCATGGCAACCGGCGATTATTTTGTAGCCGCTACTAATGATAATGCTTTTTGTAATTCAGATACTATTAGCATTACCATTGATAGTTTGGGTATTTTTCCAATCATTGACCTTAACGAAGTGCAACCACTTACTTCTTGTGCTACACCTAATGGTATAGCGGAAGCATTTGCTTTTGAAGATACCGTAGATGCTACCGCTGATTACAATTTCATTTGGTATACTCAAATTTATGTAAATGATATTGGCGTGGGTCAAACCATGGGTGGCTTAAGTTCCAGAAACTACTGGGTAGTGGGAACCAGTGCTATTAGTGGTTGTTCCGGAAGCCGTCAGATCACTATTAATCAGCAGTCAGTTAATCCCTCAATTGATTTAATTGATGTACAAGACATTACCAATTGCGCCAGTCCTTTTGGAAGTATGACTGCCCAAGCATCTTTAAATGGCACACCTGGAGACCCGGCTTATTTCACTTTTAATTGGTTCAACGGAGTATCCAATGACTCTACCAATATGATATTCCTGCAAAACGATGAAACCATTTCTAATTTAGATACGGGCTTTTATAGTGTAGAGGTGGTGGTGGATAGTACTGGTTGTAAGTCGTTTTTTGATAATGATGAAATTGAGGATCTAACGGTTTTACCCAATATTTCCATTACCCTGGATGCAGATAAATCTTCTTGTGTGAGACCCAACGGAGCATTATCAGCTTCGGTTAACGGCAATACCTCTGGTTATACATTTGAATGGTTTGTAGGTAACAATACGGTTACACCCCTTAGTTCACCAGCCACGGCTACAGGGCCGAATAATTCACAAGCTATCAATCTGGATAACAGAACCTATACAGTAAGAGCTACTGATAATGCCACTGGCTGCTTTAGCACCGCAAGTTACACGGTTCCGGAAAATTTATTAAATGTTACGGTATCTGTTGCTAATATTGTTCATCAAACCAACTGCTGGCCTCGAAATGGAGAAGCTACCGCGCAAGCTTCCGGGGGACTTTCAGGCAATTATAGTTATTATTGGTTTGATAGTAATCCCGGAGTTACGCCTGACACGACTACTGCTGACTTTATTGGCTCAAATTATTCAGGGTTGAGCCACGGCGATTATTGGGTAGTAGCTGCCGATCAGGAAGAGCGATGCCAGTCAGACGCGGTAAGAATAGATATAAATGAACCGGCTCCTTTACCAAATGTCAATTTTACAGTTAATCCTAACGAAACTTGCAACCCTACTCTGCCTAACGGTAGCATTGCTGCCACCATAGCCGTGGGCAGTAACGATGACTATCGCTTCCAATGGTATCAAGGACAAACGACAAATAATAGCTATAGGCTACCGGAGCCTAGTTTAATACCAACAGCATCAGTTGATGGCCCCAATGATGAAAACTTGAGATTTATACCCAATCAAACTTATACTTTGAGGATAGTAAATCGTAATACCAATTGTAATGATCGTCATGAAATAATTGTACCAAGGCAGTCACCCACTCCTTTTACTGTAAACGCGTTCAGTAATCCGGTAAGAAATTGTGAACCACCCGATGGAGAAGTAAGTGCCGATGTGGGTGGTAGCATAGCCAATTACACTTTTAATTGGTTTGAAGGAGACCAGGTTATGGCTACGGTCGATTTCACAGGTAACAATATTACAGGTTTGAGCCGTGGAGATTATACCGTAATTGCTACTAATAACCTGAATGGTTGTGATTCAGAACCAGCCACTGTAAATGTAGGATACATTTCGGGAATTACAAACATCGCATTCAATCCTAGCATGGTAAATAGTTGTATTGATCCCACTGGCGCATTAGATGTAAATGTTACAGGCGGTGGACCCTATGATTACGAATGGTTCAGAGGTGGCGATACCATCCCGGCCAATTCATTAGGCACTTCCCAAACAATTAATAACGTAATAGCAGGTTTATATACTTTAAAAGTAGTAAATAGAGCAAATGGTTGTATTGAAACCGATACTTTGTCCATTACTTCAACAGAAACCAGGCCTGTAGTTGCAGCATCGAAACAAGATTATACCAGCTGTGTTTTGCCCTATGGTAGTGAAATATCAGCTGTGGTAACCAATGCCGGAGGACTACCTCACGAACTTTACTGGTTTGAAGGAAGTAAAGTAATCGTTGATTATACTCAGGCAGACTCACTGGCAGATAATTATAATGCTCCCACGGTCTCCGATGTTCCACCAGGGTTTTACACGGTGATTGCCAGGCAGGATTTTGGTAATAGATGCGAATCTGATCCCCGTACAGTGGAAGTAGTTGAAATTGCTGCCCCACCATCAGTCACAATTTCAGGCATCGAAAATAATAACTGCCTGGCGCCATTTGATGGCAGCTTATCAGCAACAGCAAGCACCAGTAATGGGCAATCAGAACCGATATCCGGTTATAATTTCAATTGGTACCAAAGTGATAAATCAGGTATTCCAGCGAATCCAACTGAAAATGGTAATCTATCTAATGGAGCAAACCCGGTAACTTATAATACGGCTAATGCTTTTAATGGAGACCTTACTTATTCGGTAGTTGTAACAAACAACAATACTCAATGTAATGACACCGTGAGTTACTTCTTGCCCAACAACTTAATTAAACCAACTTTTGTAAATTATACAGAAACAGACATTTTAGATTGTAACACCGGTGGTATCATTGAAATACAAGATATGGCTCCTCACATTAACCCAGGTGACTATACATTTAATTGGTATGAAAGTGACCAGACTACAACCTTACCTGGAAACGGAGCAATTCAAAGCAATTTAGATTCCGGCATCTACTATGTAAGTGCCATAAGCAATTTAACCCGTTGTGAATCCGACCCTTTGGAAACTCACATCGAAGACTTGAAAGAGTTTCCGGCAGCTTCATTAACTATTTTGCAAGAACAAATGAGCTTAAATCCAGCGGTATTAACCGGAGAACTGCAAGCAGATGCTATTGAACAGGATGGTACCGCTTCTAACTATAACTTCGATTGGGAATATTTAGGTACAATTCCTGCTACATCTTTAGGAGCTACACTTAATGTGCCTAATGATAACAGAATAAATCTTGATTCAGGTTATTACAGAATAGTGGCTACCAATATCGCTACCAACTGCGAAGATACTGCTCAAGCATATTTACCTTTTAATCCGCCTACTGCTGAAATTTTCATAGTAAGCGTTCAACCAAAAACTTTATGCATGCCGGAAGATGGAGGCATTAGAGTAGATTCAGTATTGTTGGATGGTGCTGGTGACGACATAAGCAATTATGAATTTTATTGGTATAGAGATAATTATGTTAATGACCTTTCCATGGCTATAAGTGGGGTAAACACGCCAGACTACAATGGTCTTTCAGAAGGCACCTATTTTGTAGTAGCCAGGCATATTCAGTTGCATGTAGTTTCGCAACCATACCAAGTAACGATTGAAGATCTATCAGTAGATCCGGTTTTGGCACTGAGGAGAATCAAAGCTCAAACTAGTTGTGATACTGACCCGGCAAATCATAATGGTGAATTATCAGTAGACATTGATAATAATGCAGCAACCGGTAATTATAACATAAGTTGGTATCAAGGACAGGATATCTCCGGTACTTTACTACCAGACACAGATACTACAGCCACTGATTTAACCGAATCCTATTATACCATCAATGTTGAGAATATTACTTCTGGCTGTATCAATAATCAAACGTATTATGTGCCATCAAACATTCCTCAACTAAACATTTTAGCGACTACCTCGCCCAATAGAAATTGTACCGTATTCAATGGACAAATTGCTGCCAATTTGATTGGGTTAGATAATAATAATTATAATTTTAGCTGGTATAATGGCAATACCGTAGGAGATCCGACTAATCCTGATTTTACCGGCACATCCCACTTCAATTTACCAGAAGGAGATTATACAGTAGTAGCCGCCGGAATTGCTGATCCTACCTGTGTATCGGATCCGGTAACTATAGCAGTAGAAAACATGCTGGTATATCCTGAAATAATAGTCCGCCAGGATGCACCGGTGACTAATTGTGACCCTGCAATTCCTAATGGAGAAGCTTCAGTTGAAATATTATCCACTTCCTCTACATATGGGGCCGAATGGTATTTGCTACCCAATACAAGCACTGTTATTTACAATGGTTTAACAGTTAAAAACCTGAGCCAAATGGAATATATGGTAACAGTAACTGATAATTTGAACAATTGCAGTAGCACTGATTCTATAAAAATAGCTGAACAACTTAGAATAATACCCCCACCAATGGTAGCGGTGAGTAACGTAACCAATTGCGAACAGCCCAATGGCAGTATTGCCGCTTCAATTAATGGCGTTACCTTTGACTATGAATTTAACTGGTATAATGGCTCCACTTCCTCTGCCTCACCAGATTACACTGGTAATCCTTATGTAGATTTGGATATTGGTACTTATGCTGTAGATGCTTTGCATGTGCCATCCGGTTGTGTTTCGCCCATAACAATAGCTGATGTATTGGATAACCGAGTATACCCGCAAATAATTTTCGCCAATCAAAACTCAACGTGTGAATTAAGTGACGGTTATGTTTCTGCTTCTACCAGTAATATAGCGGATTTTCGTGAAGTAGTATGGACCGATGGATTCATAGATTTTGAGGGAGTTTATTGGGGAGATGTACCAGCAGGCAGTTATCAAGTTACTATTACTACCAGGGAAGGATGCTCTTCTACAGAAGAAACTTCTATCGAATCTGACATTATAGTTTATAATGGGGTATCCGCTAACGGAGATGGATTAAATGATATTTTCCATATCGATTGTATTGATGATTATAGTAATAATGTTAAGATTTTTAATCGTGGAGGGGAATTAGTATTTGAAAAGGATAATTATGATAATGCCATTGAAGCTTTTGAAGGATTTGGTAATAGAGGTTTGTATTTAGGAAACCAGGAATTACCAATAGGTACTTACTTCTATGTAATTACACTAAAAAATACCAATAAAGAACCAAAAACCGGTTACCTGGAACTTGTTAGGTAATACCATAACACGAGGTATATTTTCGTAAAGTTGCTTACTTGGCTTAATTTATTGTTTTTTATGATCAGAGTGTATTTTATTGACGATGCCATCATTTTCAGACTTTCTTACTTGCTGAAGACAGTATCGTCGTCATATGCTAAATAATATTAAATGATTACATTCATTTCGCTGAGCACGGCATTAATACTCTGGTGAATCGTGAGATCATGATAATTAAAAGCTCACCAACATCATAAAATAGGTGCAGGGCAAAAATTTTTTCTGATATCATACACAATCATCAAAATTACTTACAGGAGTATTCTTTGAGTGAAATCTATTGAAATTATATAGGTAATTATTACCTATTTTGCAATAAGAGTTTGTAAATTAATATTATTATATGCCACATACCCGTTTCATATTAATCTTACCCTTGTATATGCTGATATCGCTTACATTACAAGCTCAGGAAGGTGGTGTGCCAAATAGCTGCAACGATGGGCTGGACAATGATGGAGATGGCTTTGTTGACTGTTTTGATAGCCAATGTACAGGTACTACCGCATGTAAGGATTTTTACATAGGTAAAGATGCTACCTGTGAAGTAGAACCCACTAAATTCCCAAAATTTTTTATGCGGGAAGCATGGCGCAGCAATGGTCCTGAATTCTGGGGCTCTAATCATACGGTAATGGGAGATTTTACCGGTGATGGTGTGCCGGAATTATTTTCCATGAGGCGAAATGATAAGTTTATATATGTGTATAATGGTGACAATGGCAATCATCTACAAACCATAGATATCGGTCGTAAGTTTGGCTTGTTTATGGCCCTGGGAGACGCTGAAGCAGACGGTTGCCCTGAATTATTCGTCGCGGCTAAATACGGTTCGCAATATTACCTGGTAGCCTTTGATTGCAATTATAATTTGAAATGGACCAGCAGTGATCCTATCGGGGGTACCGATGATGTTGCTGAATCAATTGGTATACCGGGAGTGGCTGATTTCGATTTTGATGGATCTCCGGAGGTATACATTAAAAATCAAATTTTCAATGCTCAAACCGGCGCTATGCTGGCCTGGGATAATTCAGTGACCTGGTCCCAACAAAATAACGGGGCAGTAGCTGCAGATTTTTTACCTGATGGAGCATGTACAGACTGTGCCGGCCTGGAGTTGCTGGTTGGCGACAAGGTTTATTCAGTTAATACCGGCAATGGATTGGCAGGAAGCGGCAGTGTGAAACTAGAAAGAACCATGCCCAATTATACAGCCAGAAACAATTTATTGGGAAATAACAATAGCCATACTACCAGCATTGCCGACCTGGACCTGGATGGAGACATAGATGCCCTGGTGATAGGAACAGACCCTGTCGACGACAACAAAACAGTAGTGTATTACTGGGATATTCAAACCAATGACATGTTTTCCCAGGTAATCAGGGATAACAGTATGTTTGGCGCTGGCAGAATTAACATCGGTGACCTTGACGGTGATGGTTATCCTGATTTTAGCCTCAACAATATTGATCTGTATGCATTTACAATTGACTTTTCTGGTAAAAAATTTGACAAACTGTGGGAGAGGAAACATTCTGACGTTTCAGGATTTACAGGTACTGCTCTGTTTGACTTTAATGGTGACGGCCGATCAGAAATGGTATACCGGGATATGGATTATCTTTATGTTTTAGACGGGTTGACGGGTAATTTAGCGCTTCCGGCAGAAATACCTTGTTATTCAGGCACTTACGCGGATTTTCCTATCGTGGGTGATATCAATGGCAATGGCGCTACCGAAATTTGTGTAGCTTGTAATAAAGGCTCTGGCCATGACAAAAATGATAACACGGCCAGATTCGTTTTATTTGAAGCTGCAGGTGGTGAAAAATGGATGAACTCCCGGCGGGTATGGAATCAACACGGATATTTTAATGTCAACATCAACGACGATTTATCTATTCCCCGAACCTTACAGAATCATACAAAGGTCTTTTCTTCCGGCGTATGTACGCCTGGAGATAACCGGCCATTAAATAATTTTCTTAACCAATCCCCTTATCTTGATATTAATGGTTGTCCAAATTTTGGAGCCCCTGATTTAGCCTTTAATGGCAACCCAATAGTATATCCGCCAATTTGTGGACAAGACACTTTTTTTGTCTCTTTTGATATTACCAATAATGGTGATGCTCCCTACAAGAGAAAATTGTATGTGAGTTTTTACGATGCTGATCCTTTTACTGCCGGATCAAATAAATTAAACACTGATTCGGTAAATATATCGCTTGATCCGGGAGAAAGTATCTATGTCGATAGCCTGAGGGTATTGGGCAACGGTACTTCTTTTAACCTGTATATATTTCTCAATGATCCCATGTCGGTGATTGAATGTATCAATACCAATAACATTACAAACTCAACGGTAGATACCAGTCCTTTTCAGGTATCAGCCAGAAAAATATCAGACAATTTTAAATGCGATCCTGCCGCAGCTGACAATGGAAATGCCAAAGCTTTTATAAATATTGGTGGCAGTGAAATTACTGCCGGACATACATTTACCTGGATGGATGCAACCGACAATGTGGTTTATACCGGTACTACTTTTTCAGGTATGGCCGAAGGTACATATGGAGTAACAGCTCGCAACGATGCATTAAATTGCGGTTCAGATACGGTATACATTGCTATTGATTTACTTAATAATATTCCCATAATTAATATTACAGAGCTACAACCAGTAAACAATTGTCAAGTGCCCAATGGCGAAGCAGAGGCTTTTGCCATCGAAAATGGCGTTGATGTTTCGGTAGATTATGAGTTTACCTGGTACGAAGGATCCACAGTATTTGTCAATCAATTTGGAGTGGGCAAAATAGCCACAGGATTGTCGGAGAAAAACTATGTAGTTTTTGGTATAAATAGAAATAATGGTTGCTCCGGTACCCGATTGATTAATATTTCAGGTGACCTGGAATACCCGAATTTAGATATTACCAATATTGAAAACATTGATAACTGTGCTTTTCCCTATGGCGAATTGACCAGTGAAGTAACTGAAGCAGGTTCTGTGAGAAATCCATCAGACTATACTTTTAAATGGTACAATAGCGATGTTATAGATCCTTTGCAAGAAATTTTTATTGAAAATGGCCCTATAATAGACAGCCTTAATCCAGGATTTTATACGGTTGAAGTTATAAACAATTCAACATTATGTAAATCAATTGCGCAAACTGCTGAAATAATTGATGCTCGCCCGAGTTTTACAGTTGACATTACTTTAGAAGCTGCCTATGCTTCTTGTATTGCCCCCGATGGCATTCTTTCTGCCAACGTTGGTGGGAATACTTCGGATTATGATTTTTACTGGTATCGAGGTAACAATACTACAGTTCCTCTCAACAGCACAGAAAATACTTCCGGACTCAATAATTCAAGAGCTGAAAATTTATCAGATATTACCTATACAGTAAGAGCTGTACATAAGGTAAATCAATGCGAGGCAACTACTACATTCACGGTACCTCGCAATACCATGAATGTAGTTACTACTCCTGCAATTGTTTCACATCAGACAAATTGCTGGCCTCGCAATGGAGAAGTGTCCGCGACTGCAAGTGGAGGACTGAGTGGAAATTATCAATATTATTGGTTTCATAATAACCCAGGCACTAATCCTGATACTACTAATGCCAACCATACAGGTGCTAGTTATGCAGGCTTAAGAAATGGAGACTACTGGGTAGTAGCTACTGATGCTGTTTATGGTTGTCGATCTGAAGCAGTTGAAATCGAAGTTGACCCTCCTGCACCTTTACCAGATATCTCCTTTACCTATACACCTAATGCTACTTGTGATCCGTCATTACCTAATGGAAGTGTAACGGCTGATGTAGTAGGACAACCTGAAAGTAACTATAACATTAGGTGGTACGTGGGTCAAACTACCAACAACAGTTTTCGATTGCCTAACAGCTTAGTACCTACTGCACAAATTGTAAGTAGTGATAATGAATCTTTGATAAATGTACCAGACGAAATATTTACTGTGCGCATTAGAGATAATGCCACCAATTGTAATGATACAGCCGTAGCCGTTATTCCAGTAGCTACTCCGCCAGATGTAGTGGCCAACTTGAGTACTTCACCAGTTACCGTTTGTAATCCGCCCAATGGCAGTGCTCAGGCAGATGTTGGTAGTTCCGTTTCTGGTTATTCTTTTGAATGGTTCATTGGTGAAAATACTAAGACAACTCCAGATATGACTGGTAGTTCGCAAACTGGCTTATTGCAAGGATGGTATACAGTGGTAGCAATTGATGATAATACCCATTGTCGATCATCTCCGGTAACTGATAGCGTGCAATACGATCCCGGATTTACCATCATTGATATAGTTGCTACCGATGGTACTTCTTGCGTTGCCGAGGATGGCATATTAGAAGTAATCCATGCCGGCGGTGTAGGTCCATTCACTTATGAATGGTATAGGGGCAATACTACTAATGCTTCTAATTCTGTTGGTAATTCTCAAACCATCATTAATTTAAAACAAGGACTTTATACCGCCATAGTTACTGATCAAAATAATAATTGTCCAGATCAGGATACTGTAAGTTTAGGATCAGCCGATTTTATTGATTTAAATACGAGTACTAACCCAATGACTAGTTGTGCTAATCCTAACGGGTCTGTATTTGCTGAAGTAAATGGGGCAGCAGATCAAAGTATCTTCAGCTTTTTCTGGTTTGATGGTAAAACAATAATTCTGGATGGTTCGGCCGATGGGTTTAATGAAGACAATACAGGCCAAACCTTGAATAACCTAGAATCAGGTGATTATACAGTGATAGCCAAACAAAACTTTGGTGATCAATGTGAATCGGAGGAGGTAACAGTAACAGTTGTAGCAGATGCTGTACCGCCTGCTGTGGTAATGAGCGGAAGCCCAAATACTCATTGTGCTACTCCATTCAATGGCGAAGTGACTGCAAAAGCTCACACTGCCAATGGTCAACTACAGCCGGTAGATGGCTACACTTTTCAATGGTACCAAACTGGATTAAGTAACTTTCCCAACAACTTTATTACTTCACAAAATCAACCTTCAGTGAGTAATGACTCAATAGTTCACACAATAAGTGGGCACAATGGTAATTTGCCTTATTCGGTAATAGTGACCAACAGAACAACGCTATGTAGCGATACAGTGCAATACAATTTGGCAAATAATCTAACAAAGCCACAGATTGTAAATCATAACATTCAAGACATTGACCAATGTGGCATATTAGGTTCGATTGCAATTACTGGCATGTCTTATGGCGCTACGGCTGATTTTACCTATACTTGGTATTATCAAGATACTTCATTCCCTTTAGCGCCAGTTTCAAGCACTATCAATAATCTGGATTCGGGACTATATATAGTGCAAGCGATCGATAATATCACCAGTTGTGAAACTTCACCTTTAGATTTACAAATTGAAGATTTAAGAAGTTATCCAACCGCCTTTTTGTCAGTACTTCGGCAACAAGAAAGCCTAAATCCCGGATTTTTCACCGGAGAAATAGCTGCTTCGGCTGAAGAGGAAGATGGTAGCATAGACATTTATAATTTCGATTGGTTCCGTGATGACTTCAGTAACAATCTGGTTTCATCATTAAATGTGACTTCAGACACCTTGTACAATCGAGCACAGGATGAATATTTTGCAATCGCTACCAATGCTAATACTGATTGTGCTGATACTGCTCGAGCTATCATTCCTTTTGCACCTCCTATCATTGAAATAATAGAGGTGCTAGTACAAAATAAAACATGGTGTGCTCCTAACAACGGAGAAATAGAAGTGGATAGTATAACACGCGGTGGAGTAAGTGCTAATTTGAGTGGATTTGATTACTACTGGTATAGAAATAACTATGTGGATGACCTTTCCCAAGCCGATTTTATCACCTCTACACCATTATTATCAGGGCTAAAAGAAGGTAATTACTTTGTAGTGGCCAGAGATACGCTATTACATGTTCAATCACTGCCTTACCAAATCATTATTGAAGACCTAAGTATAATTCCGACGATAGAACTCGTTAGGCGTAGGCCACAAAGAAGCTGTGATGATAATTACACTAATCACAATGGGTCGCTGGAGATTTCTGTAGATAATGGAGCACCAATAGTTGATTACAATTTTCGTTGGCACCTGGGGCAGGATACTATAGGTACTATTTTGCCATCAAATTACAATATGATTACCGGCCTCACCTCTACCTATTACACCGTAAATGTTACTAGCCAAATTACCGGCTGTCAAAATTTTGACACCTATTATGTTCCGGACAGCATACCTCCTATTAACGTGGTACTCTCCGCAAACCCCAATACTAATTGTGAAAATTTTAATGGTTCTGTTTTTGCGAATGTGCTTAACAGGGAACAAGAAACTTTAGACTTCTTTTGGTTTGAAGGTAGTTCAGGTGGCCCTATTGCCAATGCTGATTATCTTGGAGCATCCGTAGATAGTTTAGGGGGCGGTAATTATACATTGATAGTCCAGGATACTATCCAAAGAAGTTGTTTAACTGTGCCTCAAACTATTGCCGTAGCAGACATTTTGAATTATCCTGAAATTTGGGCTACCTCCTCCCCTGCTACTAATTGCGACCCTTCCCTACCGAATGGCAAAGCTGACTTGCAAATTTCAGACTCTACCGGTTCTTTTCGCATCGCCTGGTTTAACTTACCTGGTATTGATACCACCGCGGTAAACGATCAGGTAAAGGATATGGCACCCGGAGATTACTTAGTGGTTGTTCAAAACATGGCTAACTTTTGCTCAACTGATGACACGCTAAATGTAGGCCATTTACCGGAGCAATTACCAGACCCCGAAATAAGTATCGTAAACCATTTGACTAATTGTAGCCAACCCAATGGCACACTGGTGGCTAATTATCCCGAAAATCTTATCGATTATAATATTTATTGGTATGATGGCAGACAAGCAACCAACGCTCCTGATCATATTGGAAATCCCTTTCCGGATTTAGATATTGGAGTATATGGTCTAAGATTAATAAGTAAGATAACCGGCTGTGAAACTAGTGTAGTAGTAGAAAACATAGAAGACAGAAGAATTTATCCGGAGTACCAACTAGAAATAGTAAATGCTACATGCGAGGAAAGTAATGGCGAAGCAAGATTAATTCCTGTAGTACCCGAATGGTTTTACCAGGTAGAATGGGATACTCCTGAAGGTATGGAAAATGGCTTAATGATCAATGGACAACCGTCTGGTGAATATCCTTTTTTAATCACAACTGATCAGGAATGTACTACAGCTGGTACTGCAAAAATTATCGATAATATAATAATTTATAATGGTGTCTCTGCTAATCAAGATGGGTTGAACGATTGGTTCATCATAAGCTGTATTGAAAGCTATCCTCAGAACAATGTTAAAATTTTCAACCGTGCCGGAGATTTGGTTTTCGAAATGGATGGTTATGATAATTCAACAAATTACTTCCGGGGAATGGGTAACAGAGGACTTTATCTCGGTGAAAAAGATCTACCTATAGGTACTTATTTTTACGTGGTTGAATTAAATGATGGCTCTGAAACCCAAACAGGATATTTAGAATTAGTACGATGACAAAAAATAATCTTGTAAAAATTTTTTTATTAAAATAAATTTGTATATCTTAAAGTTATGTTAAACTTTAAAATATATAAATTCATGAAAATTAAACTTTTGTTTGCCTTACTTTTTATAACTGTTCCATTTTTATCTTTTGCACAATCAGTTATTTTTGAACCTGCTTCCGCATCGCCGGGAGATGAAATCCGGATTACTTATGATCCAACAAATTCGGTTTTATATGAATCTCAAGAAATTGAAATTTTGGCTTTTCTAATTAATGGCAATAAACCCTCGTCAGTTCAACTGGATCTTAGCAAAGAGCAAAATAATTGGGTGGGATCTTTTGATACAACTGACTCCACAACCAGTGTAAGTTTATTAATCATTGATAAAGACAAAAAAGATAATAATAAAGGGCAGGGATATAATCTATTGCTTCATGATAAACATGGGAATCCATTGCCGGAAGCTAAAATTAGCTTAAATAGCTTTTTCCAAGGAATAGGTGGCTATATTTTAGATTTGGAGATAGAAAAGGGAGACATATTAAACGTAATGGATAATGCATTTGCCGAGCAGCCACAACTAAAAGAAAAATATTTGGGGCCCTATTTCTTTCTTCTTTCAAGTTTAAAAGTAGACGAGTCTGAAGCAATTATTAAGCAGGAAATTGATAACATACTCGACAAAAAAGAACTGGATAACCAGGATTATCTATTATTGATGCAAGCATACCGAAGCCTGGAAGATAAAGTAAATTATGAAAAATATGAAGCATTGGCCAATAGCCATAATAAAGAGCCAAATGCCAGAGACTTGTATATGATGGTTTACAAGGAGTCTGACACGGACAAAAAAGTAGCGGTATTTGATTCTTTAGTAGCTTTATATCCGGACCATGACATTGTACCCAGGCTATTAAATAATATAACTCACAGTTATATAAAAGAAAAAAAATGGGATGCAATTGTAAGCTTTTTTAAGGAAAATGAATTACTTCTTACCACTAATGAATATAATGATGCCGGCTGGCATATGGCAGAAAAAGGAGGTGATTTAGAAATAGCTGAAGCATATGCTTTAAAAGGAGTGGAAATGGCTAGAAACGATTTAAAATCAAATGAAAGAGAACCGTTTTACCGCACCGGAAAGCAAATAAAAGACAGCAAAATGTATAGTCTCGGTCATAAGCTTCATACTCATGGCTTCGTACTTATGCAGCAAGAGCGATATTCCGAGGCTGTTCCCATCCTGAAAGATGCCCTTGAAAACCTTAAAGAAGAAGAAGCTTATATCAATACCAGGTATGTAGAAGCTTTGTATCTTACCGGTAAAAAAGAGGAAGCACTCGGTGAAGCAGAAAGACTAATAGCGGATGGTAAAAGCGATAAAAAATTAAAAGACTTATATGAAGAAGTATGGATAGCCCTAGAAAAACCTGAATCTGCTTTTGAAACTAAGTTATCACAATTAGAAGCACTGGCAAGAGCAGAACAAAAAGTCGAATTGGCCAAAAAGATGATCTCCAAAGAAGCGCCGGATTTTACATTGCAAAACATGGAAGGCGAAACTGTAGCCTTATCTAAGTTAAAAGGCAAAACCCTTATATTAGACTTTTGGGCTACCTGGTGTGGACCATGTATAAAGTCTTTTCCAGCCATGGATCAAGCAATGAAAAAATTTAAGGACAATGACAAAGTTGAATTTCTATTTATCAATTCGTGGGAAAAGGGAGAAGATAAAAAAGAAAAAGTAAAAGATTTTATAGCCAAGAAGAATGTTGACTTTAATGTCTTATTTGACGAAGATGACGCTATTGTTAAGGCCTATGAAGTGAGTGGTATTCCTACAAAATTTGTAGTAGATCCTGAAGGAAAAATCAGGTTTAAAAGCGTAGGATTTGGTGGTAATAATGCGGAGGTTGTTGAAGAATTAACATTAATGATAGAGATGTCGCAAGATGCAATTTTGGCCAATAAGTAAAAATTAGCCAGACCGGAATAAACTTTTCCGGTCTGTTTTTTTAAAATTCAAGTAACTATTAGTGCTTTTTTACTACTCTTTCTCAAAATAACGACCTCCAAATATACAATTTACAGCTCAACAATAACAAAAGGCAGAAACCTTAGCTAAATTATCTAATATCTTATTTGCAAATTATCAGATACTTACAGGAAACTAAGTATACCTACAGACATTATCTTTCCATTATCTACTCAACAAGCGTATATAAGTAAGATTTATAGCAAATTTCACTATAGTTTTCAGGTTACTATTAATTAACTTAACGTAATTATTTAAAGACGGTAGAATTATATTAATTCTATAATAATTAAAATTTTTTTACCAGAGAAGGGAAATTGATTTAAGCATGCAAATTAGAGTTTTAATAATATCATTAATCATTTCATTGTTTCCAACCGCATATCTATTAGCGCAAGAAGGAGGTGTTTCTGGAACCTGTAACGATGGAATAGATAATGATGGAGATGGCTTCATTGACTGTTATGATAAGGAATGCGTGACTGCAGACAATTGTAAAGACTTTTTTCTCAACCATGACGCAACATGTGAAGTGGAGCCAACCAAATTTCCAAAATTTTCTGTTCAGCAATTGTGGGGTTCTGAAAAAGGCTCAGCGGCCAATCATAGTACGGTGAGCGTGGGTGATATTAAAGGTAATGATGGTATTCCAGAAATAGTAGTTACCAATACAGAAGCCAATACAATTACACTTATCAATGGTCAAAACGGCTCTATTATCAAAAGTATAAGTTCAAGCAAATCTTTATCCTGGCAAGATTATTCAGCCATTGCCGTAATTGACAATCCTGATTGCGGTTACATCTTCATATCAGGGGGCAATACTATATTTGCTTACGATTGTAATTTGAATGAATTATGGCGTAGTGGATCCAATGGCATCGATAAAACCTATGGCACTGCTTCGGCAATAAGCCTGGCAGACTTTAATGGTGATGGAGTTGTAGAATTATACTACTCCAATGAAATCAGGGATGCACTAACTGGAGAAGTTCTGATCAAAGGCAGCGGGAAATGGGCAAATGGGGTCAATATGGAAATTGCTGCCGGATCAGTAGCAGCCGATGTTTCAGACGCGCATCCGGGCCTAGAGTTGATCGTGGGGCTTACCATTTACGCGGTAGATTTGAACAATAAAAGTATAAGTGTAATTGCCGAACACCCTGATTATCACCCAAAAGGTTCTTTTGGTGGCAACCAAAATCACAATTTTACCAGTATTGCCGATTATGATTTAGATGGTAGCATAGATATAATAGCCAATGGTGCCAAAGGAAATCCTAAAGGAGATGGAGCAGTTTACTATTGGAACGTGGCCAAAGACGAACTGAAAATTTTTGTACCCCCTAATAAATGGAAACATGGAACCGGCAGGGTTAATGTAGCCAATATTGATGATGTACCAGGGCTTAATTGCACCTTTGCTACTGGTAAAAAACTATATGCATTGGATGAAAATTTTGAACTGAAATGGGAAGTACCCATTACTGAAAAATCATCAGGTAATACCGGTACTACGGTGTTTGATTTCAACGGCGATGGTAAAAGTGAAATAGTTTATCGTGATGAACAATTTTTATACATCATACAAGATACATTAGATAATAGTGGACTGCCTGTCGGCAAAATCAGGGAGTTTTTCCCTTGTCGTTCACGTACTGGAAGAGAATATCCGGTGGCAGCAGATGTAAACGGCGATGGCCAAACTGAAATATGTGTAACTTGTCAACACCCGAGCGAACCGGATATTAATCCAAGAGGAACAGGACACGTACGAATATTTGGTTCCAAAGGAGAAAAATGGATACCAGCCCGTAAGCTATGGAATCAACATGCTTATTTTAATGTGAATGTAAATGACAACCTTACCATCCCGATCCAACAACAAGCACATCATATCTCTTTTTCCGATTTTCTGTGTGAAGGTGACGAATTTGGCAATCCAATTCCAGGAGAGGTTTATCCACTCAACTCGTTTTTGAATCAATCTCCTTACCTTGACCTAAATGGATGCCCAAGTTATGCTTCACCTGACGTTTCTTTCGATGTAAGTCCGTTGGAAGTTACTGCACCGGTTTGTCCGGAAACAGATTTTAGTATTTCATTTTTTATAAAAAACAGCGGTGATATACCAATCACCAATGATTTAAATATTTCATTTTATCAAGGAGACCCTACCCAGCCTGGCAGCATAAAACTTAATACAGAAACTGTAACATTGCAGAAGTTATTGCCTACCGATATAACGTATATAAATAATATGACGGTAGAAGGTTCGGGTGAAGATTTTGATCTATTTATTTCATTGAACGACCCACCCACGATAGTGGAATGTGACCCGTTGAATAATACGCGAGCCACCTATGTTCAACCTCAACCCTTTCAAGTATACGCGGAAAAAACAAATGACAACCTGGTTTGCTCTGGTAGCAGCAGTGCCAATGGTAGCGCACGTGCTTATGCAATTGAAGAGACTGCTGAGGTAACTTTAAATTATACCTTTGAATGGTATAAAATAGAGGGAGGTAATAAAACATTAATATATACCGGCGCTGATTACAATTTTATGACTCACGGCGACTACATGGTAAAGGCTAGCCATGATTTATTGGGTTGTGGTTCCGATTCCACCTTTATTACTATAGATAGTGTAGGCTACTGGCCAGACATAACTATAGAAGAGGTGCATAAAATGACTAATTGTGTAATACCCAATGGAGAATTGAAAGCTTTGGTATTTGAAAATAGTGTTGATGTATCTGACGATTATCAATTTACCTGGTATGAAGGCACACAAGTATACGTAAACCAAACATTTGTAGGGCAGCTAGCTTCGGGACTAAGCCAGAAAACTTATATTGTATTAGCAGAAAATGTGAAAAATGGATGTAGTAGCACAAAAACTGCTACCGTAGCCGCGGAAGTAAAGTACCCCTCGGTAAGCATTGCTGACATTACCCACGTTACCAGTTGCGAAAATCCATTGCAAGGTGAAATGGTGGCAGAGGCTTCACAGGAAGGTGTTGCCGGTGATCCGTCAGCTTATACTTTTACTTGGTATGAAGGCACTATGCCGGTAGATGTGAAAGAAATATTTAACGAAAGTGAAGAAAGAATAGATAGTCTGGCTACAGGATTTTATACGGTAAAGGCTACGCTAGATAGTACTCAGTGTAGCTCTATAGCAGTAAATGGTGAAGTATTGGACAATACCGTTTTACCTATACTAAGCCTGGCAATCATCAATGAGAAAACTTCTTGTAACAGGCCTAACGGAGTACTGGAAGCCAATGTTGCTGGTGACATGAATGACTATGATATCAAATGGTACAGAGGAAATAACACCGTTTTATCGCTAGCCAGTCCGGAAAGCTCAAGCGGTAGCTACAATGAAACAGCAGAAAACCTGGATGCGATAACTTATACGGCCCAAGCAGTTCATAAAAGTACCGGGTGTAGTGCTACAGCCAATGAGACGATAAGTGAGAACCCTCTGAACATCACAGCAATACTGGCCAACATTACACCGCAGCAATCGTGCATACCGGCCGATGGTGGAGCCGAAGCAAGCGCCAGTGGCGGACTTTCCGGTGATTACAGTTATTACTGGTATAGCTCCAACCCTGGCAGTAATCCCGACACTACTACTGCTGATTATACTGGCAGTAGCATTGCTGATAAAGCAACTGCAGATTTTTGGTTGGTAGCAGCCGATAAATACGAAGCATGCCAAAGTGATGCGGTACTATTTAATATCCCTCCCCCACCCCCTTTACCTACACCCAGTGTGGTGGTAAGAGATTACGATAGTTGCGACCCTGCTTTTCCTAATGGAAAAATTACTACCAGTATGCCGGGAGATCCTAATTATGTTTATCAATACTATAGTGGTCAGGTAATTCATTCCTCTTTTGCTTTACCAGGAGTATCTTCTCCTTCAGCATCGTTAGATCCGAGTAATCCTGCCATTTTGGATAAATTAGAACCACAGATTTACACGGTAAAAATTACTGACACTACTACTCAGTGTTTTGATACCACAAGTATGGTGGTAAATAAAGTAATAGCTCCGGATTTTAACGTAAGTGCAAGTAGCAAAGATGTTACTTTTTGTGCGCCGCCTAATGGAGAAGCATATGCAAATGTAGCCGGTAATACCGAAGATTACATCTTTAATTGGTTTATAGGTACAGCGGTAAAATCATCACCTAATTACATAGGTGATAGCCTGGAGTACATTAATTATGGAGACCATACTGTAATAGCTATTCAAAAAGACAATAAATGTAAGTCAGATCCTTTGACAATAGAAGTAGGTTACGACCCTCAAATGTCAATTGCCAGCATCACTGTGGACTCTGTTTCAAGTTGCATCAACCCCAATGGAGCTTTAGATGCCACGGCTACCGGTGGCACTGGTGGCGGTTTCACTTACAATTGGTTTCAGGGAGAAGATATACAACCAGGGTTTTTTATTGCTAACAATAAGCAAATCACTAACTTACGGTACGGTTATTATTCGGTATTGATAAATGATAATACCAGCTTTTGTTTTATCGATTCCACCATATTCTTACCATCGCAACAAATTTTGCCAATCGCTGACGCAGACTCGATCAATTTACAAAGCTGTAATATGCCCGATGGCGCCGTACTGGCTACTGTAGCTAACCCCGGAACTGAAGATCCGAATACCGATTATAATTACTATTGGTTTGAGGGAGAAAAATCAAAAATAGATTCGACACTTGCCATTGATCCCAGCCAACCTGCCAATTTATTACCGGATTATACCAGTCAAAACTGGAATGGAATTACTTCCGGTAAATACACGGTAATTGCAGAGCAAAAATTTGCAGATCAATGTCGATCGTTTCCTTTCACCATAGAAGTACTGGACGATACCGCACCACCGGTAATTTCGCTAAGCAGTGAAGATAACACCCATTGCGCCGCACCATTTTCCGGTAAGGTAATGGCAGAAGCATTCACCCCAAAAGGGCAGCCGGAGCCGGTAACAGGATATCAATATAATTGGTTTCGCACCACCATTGACAATTTGCCATTAAATCCGGTAGATACCCATATAGCAGATGGTTTTGATACCTTATACCAACAATCCCATGACTGGTACACCGTGCTAGTGACCAATCTTGATACCCAATGCGAAGACTCTGCCACCATAGAAATAAAAGACATTAGTGTAATTCCATATTTTACCAGCCATAGTAAGCATGATGTACTTGCCTGTAATGAAAATGGAAAAATATTGGTGACTGGCATGTCTCAAAATGCGGTGACAAATTATAGCTACAGCTGGCATCGAGATGATGTGGCCAATCCTGCTATAGCGCAAGGGGGTATTGTAGTAGTCACCGACTCCATCGTGGATATAACTGCCGGAGATTACCTGGTAACTGCCACTCATACCACTACCAATTGTGAATCATTGCCTTTGGCTGTCAATATTGAAGATTTTAGGCAATACCCTGCAGCATCATTATCAATATTGGCCGAACAGATCAGTTTAAATCCTGGCTATCAAACAGGTGAAGTAAAAGCTGATGCCATTGAACAAGACGGCACTATTGCTACTTATAATTTCTATTGGCAACTGCCCAATGGTTCAAATCAAAGTGAAAATAATCAAGAAAGTGATACATTAGTTGGAGTACCAAGTGGATCTTATCAAGTAATAGCCGAAAATGTAAATACTGCCTGCCAGGATACGGCAGTAATAGCATTGGTTACCAAGCCGCCGTTTATAGAAATAACTGATGCATCTGCCATTAGCCAGGTAATTTGTAGTACTCCTGATGGAGAATTGACTGTGCATGAAGTAACAACTGAGGGCACACCCACCTCTTTAACCGCTTTTGATTATTACTGGTACCAGGATGATTATGTAAATGATATTTCGCAAAATGACTATCAAAGCGATGGAGCGGATCCTGATGGGGAAAAATGGTTTAATAGACCAGCTGGAGAATATTACATTGTAGCCCGAGATAAACAGCTATGGGTGGAAAGCGCACCTTACCAGCTACCATTAGAAGACAATACACATATCCCTGTGATCGAATTAACTAACCGAACGCCTCAAGTAGATTGCGATCCGCAAGGAAGTAATGTAAATGGTGAGCTAATAGTGCAGGTAGACATGGGTGCCCCGTTAGCAGACTATGCCATTCAATGGTTTGAAGGTGAAGGGACTTCTGGTGCTCAGCTACCCGACAATATTTTCACTGCCGCAAATTTAAGATCTGGCAAGTATACCATAGAGGTAGTTGAAAATAGTAATGGTTGTAGTGCCACGGCCACTTATTTTGTACCATTAGAAATGCCTGATGTGCAATTGAGAGCCTCAGCAGATGCCAATAAAAACTGCGCCAATTATAACGGACGTCTAAATGCCTCACTTTTCGATCTTAATGAAGACGACTACCATTTTTATTGGTTTGAAGGGGATACAATTATGAATGTAAATGCATACGATTATAGTGGACTCAACATTGATAGTTTGGCTCCCGGTCAATATTCTGTCCTGGCAGTAAACAGAATAGCACCATCTTGTACATCGGAGCCTCAAAGTATTGAAGTAGAAGATCGTGCCAAATTACCGGTATATGAAGTGGTAGTAGAAGCTCCCATGACTAATTGCGACACCTCCATACCTAACGGCCAAATAAGAATAAGACCTGAAGAACAATATGTAGTAGAATGGTTTCAACAGCCCAATACTACAAATCCGATAAACACCGGCTACGTAGGTAACCATTTGCAAGGAAATCAGGATTATTTGGTAAGAGTGAGCAACATTTACAATTATTGTGTAAGTGAGCAAAATGTACAAGCACCTCTGGAGCCACAATTTGTGCCTAAGCCCTCTTTAGTAACCATAGGACATTTAACTAATTGTGCCACCAATAATGGCTTTATAGAAGTGGATGTGGATGGCAATGTTATTAATTACTTTTTCGAATGGAATGAAGGCACTACTTCTCATTTTATAGATCAGTTATCGGTAAATAGCTATTCAGTAAAAGCAATAGATAAATTTAGCGGCTGTGAATCAGGATTGGCCACATTTGATATTTTAGATCAACGAGAATACCCTGAAATAGCTATTTCTACTACAGCGGCCAGATGTGAATTGAATGATGGTGTTGCTTTCTTTGAAGTTACCAACGATACACCGATCGAATATGTAACCTGGACCATTGATGGCATAGAGTTTTATGAGGAGGTTGCTCTTTTTGAAGTACCCCCTGGTGACCATCAGGTAACGGTAGAGAGTGATTTGCAATGTGCCACCTCTGAAACCTTTACCTTGTATGGAACCATTATTGTATATAATGGTATCTCGGCCAATGGAGATGGCGCCAATGACTTTATGAAACTGGGTTGTATTGAAAATTATGGTTCCAATTATGTGCAGATATTTAACCGTTCCGGTATGGTAGTGTTTGAGGCGGAGAATTACGACAATATAACCACGTTTTTTGATGGACACGGTAATCGTGGAATGTATGTAGGAGAAAAAGAACTTCCTTCAGGCACGTATTTTTACATTATTGATTTGAGAGACGGTAATGAACCATTGCGTGGATTCGTGGAATTGGTAAGGCCCTGATAAAATTATCTTAATAATGTAAATAAATTATAACAATCTGTTCTTTTATTATTAACAATTGGCTTACATCATTATCTTACATTTGTATGTATAACGAGAATATTTTATGCATACAAAAGAATGGTGGAATCTCTCATTCCTGATCTATCTAATTTTCCTTTTGACAGGTTTTTGGTTAATATTTCTTTATCCCAAAGGTGAAATTTTACTTAAAATAAACCACTACCATCATCCTGTATTAGACTTAATATTTAAATGCCTAACTTTTTTCGGTGATGGTATGTTTTTCCTGATAATCCTTCTGATTTTATTGTTCAGAAAAATAAAATATTCACTACTTTTCTTCCTTACAGGTGTCTTTCAGGGATTGCTAATTTATTTTGCAAAAAAGGTAATGTTTAATGGTATAGTAAGACCCGTGAAATTTTTTGAAGGAGTAGAAAGTTTGTACCTGGTACCCGGGGTAGAAGTACATAGTTATAACTCTTTCCCTTCAGGACATACGGCCACTGCTTTTTCTATTGCTATACTTATTGCTATTATCAACCGAAATCAATTTTATTCAGGTCTGGTCATGATTGTAGCACTACTGGCGGCTTTCTCAAGAGTATATTTGGTACAGCATTTCTTTATGGATATTTACTTTGGATCATTAATCGGAGTATTTACAGCTATTTTTTCATATTACTTATTATTAAATTTTATTAATTACAATAACAGCAATTCCCTTCTTGAAAAATCTATTCATCTCCCCTTGGGCGTTCCCACTTTACGATAGTGGATACAGGTTTTTCAAAAAGATCTTTACCTTTAAAAAGAATTTGAATATTTTCAAGATCATTTACATTAAACTTTTCCAAGTTATGTTCTCTTAGAATAATGAAAACATCTTCCCTGCCTGGAATTTTTTGTAATTCAGAAGCATTGGCATAGACAGGGATTTTTCTTTGAAGATAAAAAACATAGGCAGGATTGAACAATCCGCAGGCAACCACCTGCATTTCATTTTTCAATATACTTGCCGATTTTTTTACAGGATTTTCATCATCTAATGTCGGCAATAAAATACCAAAAAACAGTAAGTTAAGCAAAACAAATCCGGCAGCAATGGTTGCGAATACCGCATGAAACTGTTTTTTATAATATAGAATTACAACCAATATACCCACCAGGGGCATGTATGAAAAATAAAATGCCAGGTATTGATAAGAAGCAAGACTTTTTTCAACTTTCAGACCCCAAAAAACAATAAATGGGAAAGCAATACACAGCAACATGAAAATCCATATTGAAGCTGACCAACTTTTGGATGTATTATAAAAATTGCTGAAATAATTACCCAGCAAAACCGCAAGAAAAGGGTAAGCTGGCATAGTATAATTGGGTAGCTTGGTACTGGAAATTGAGAAAAATACAATGATGGTAACACTGACTATTGCAGCAAACAAAAGAAAATGATTGGACTGATCTTTAATGATATGCCAAAATGCCTGTACTAGGAAGAGTGAAAAAGGTAACATTCCGGCCAGTACATAACCAAATGTAATCAAAAACAAGCCGCCATGGCCTTCCATTTCATTGGCAAACCTGTTTAAATTATGCTTGAAAAAGAATAACTCTGTCCATTCACCATGGGTTTGAATATGTACGCTCAGGTACCATGGCAGGGTAACCGCCAAAATGATCAGCAAACCTATCCAGGGCTTGAATTGAACTATGACAGACCATTTAAAATTTTTTGTAATAAACAAAAATATCAAAATGGATAATCCTGGAAGGGCTATAGCCACCGGACCTTTGGCCAAAGCTGCCAATCCCAAAGCAATATAAAAAACCGAAAGGGTAAACAGATGAGGTACTTTTAAATGTTGATAAAAGGAGAAAAAGCCCACCGTCATAAAAAAAATCAGATAAGGATCAGGCACAGCCAGATGGAATTCAAAACAAAAAAACAGGGAAGCCAATAAAACAACAGAGGTAAAAACAGCTGCGTGGGATCCCAGCCATTTATTGCTATGGTAGTAGGTGATCAAAAGGGTTAGAAGGCCCATAATAACTGAAAAAAACCGTGCTGCAAATTCATTAACACCAAAGATCTTGTAGGCACCTATCATAAAAAAATAATGGAGCGGGGGTTTGTCTCCTCTCAATTTCCCATTAAATGTAGGGATCACAAAGTTATTGGCCTGCATCATTTCAATGGCACAGGTGGCATTTTTTACTTCATCCAAAGCATAAATCTCAATTTCACCCAGCTTATTGAATAAAACAAGACATGCAATAGCTACAATCAATATCAACGAGTAGGCAGAATTTCTTTTCTTCATCATCATTAGGTTCCTTTGCAAAAGCAATATAAAATACGCTGCAAAGAAATTGAAAGTAAATTAAGTTAGTGTTATCTTAGTTTTATCATTACTAAAAATCAACTGTTCAGTGGTAAAACACAAAATCCCTAATTACATGACTTTAGTCATTTTAACCTATATAATCTTTGGTTAAATTTGATTAAGATAAAAAATTTATAGCGATGCTTACTAATATAACAAATTTCTTATTAACAGGACAAAAAGAGAAATTTTGTCATTGTTCATTAGGTGAGATATTCATTATTTTCATTGGCATTATGCTGGTAGTTATTTTGGCAGCATTTTTCTTTTAAGAATGTTGCGAATATAGACTGGTAAATCTGAAATCTGAAAACCAGATATATTTATGGTATACTTTCACCAGGTATTTACACATGGTCTGGGGAGATATTATTTTTACTGATTGCTCAATTGCCCTGACCACTCCATCAAAAAAACTTAAAATATTTTCAGGTTGAGGTTTGGATATAATCTTAAATGAATCTATTTTTGCAACACCTTTTTGGAAGGGGTCTTTTTTCGGTAAAAAAACGGCAATAGAAATCCTTTTAAAAGTTTAAATTTTTGTTTGGTCCGGTAGTTCAGTTGGTTAGAATGCCTGCCTGTCACGCAGGAGGTCGCGGGTTCGAGTCCCGTCCGGACCGCTGGTAAAGCCCTTGTAGAGTACTGCAAGGGCTTTTTTATGCCTTAAACACACGCATTTACACGCGGTTTTTGCTGCCCAGAATATTTCGGTCAGTAAATAAATTGAAGAGGAAATGGAGGGTGACCACCATAAGCTAAGCCAAAGAACTTAGTACCGGCACCGGTATTAAGTTAACTCAAATGGAAATGCCTCGCACGCTCACGCCAGCATCTGCTGGTGTAATTAATATATGCCAAGATACCTGCACCGGCGGACGCCGGGGTTAGCTTGAAGTTATATTTAAAAAAAATTTCAATTGATCAAAATTATATCGAGCAGACCTTTACCACCACAATAATCAATCGCACTGCTGTAAATCCAATCCTCAGGTTTATAAACAAAACCGGCTTTCACTGGATTCAGGTGAATGTAATTTAGCCTTTGATCGATCATATTATTAGTAGATAATTCAATCGGATGGTTAGCATTCTGCCAAAATTGCCATTCATTATTGGCAGTATTACTTATACCCTCTTGTTTCATCATCTTAAGCATCCAATCTTTTCTACTTTCTATTTTGCTGGCCAATATTTCTTCTTTAATGCTTCTTGAGGTAAAGCTTTTAAAATCTCTCATGATATTTTCCAAATTTCCTCCATGTGTTCCAATGATCATGTGTAGATGGTTTGTCATCAATACCCAGGCATATACTTCTAATCCTTTATTTTTTTGACAATATCTAAGACTATCCAGAATAATATCTTTATATTGATTGCGGGTAAATACATCTATCCAATTTATCACAGTAGAAGTTACAAAATGCAACTTACTTTGATCTTTAATTTTATATCTTGTGCTCATAGGTAAGTAAGACAATTTCGGTTATATGAAGAGTAAAGATACATAACTTTTGCATTTTACTTGCGCCAGCGTCCGCTGGTGTAAATGTTTTCAACCTCTTATTACTTGCTATTAC
>CAZQEZ010000006.1:28624-60460 GCA_964592475.1 uncultured Roseivirgaceae bacterium | reverse complement strand
AAAAAATAAAGCACCTATAACTCCTCCCTTGAGGGAGGCAAAGGAGGGTGTAAAACATAAAATACTTTATTTTTTCATTTCCATTTTTGTTTCGAATTTAAAGCTCGGTTTTACCCACATTGGGTTAAAACGCGATTTTAAAAATTAAAATAAAATAATCTTTTGATAAACACTCCCCTGGCCCCTCTCAAGAGGGGATTTTAAGGAATTTTATTTTAATTTTTAAGGTGCGAAACTTCAGTAATTAAAGAGCGAAAATAATCCTATTTATTTAAAGGTATGTTTTTGCAAAATTTCGAGGGATACGTAAGCAAGAGCAATTTCATGAGTGGCATCTAAATTAACGGGAGGTGCCAATCCTGCCTTATGTGCTTCAAGCCATCGGTTAATACACAAACACCAACAATCTCCTTCTTTTAGCCCGGGAAAATCAAACTCCGGCCTTGGCGAAATCAGGTCATTGCCTTTAGCTCTGGAATAATTAAGGAATTCATCGGTCATAATTGCACACACAATGTGCGTGCCTGTATCCTCAGGGCCTGTATTGCAAGCTCCATCTCGGTAAAAACCGGTTAATGGTGCGGTACAACAGGTCACTAATGGTTTGCCAAATACGTTTGCAGCTTTGTCTTTCATTTGATATAATTTAATAGGTATAAAATCAAACATTACTACAAATTGTTTACTTGATTTTATTTTTGGAAAAAAGTTGATTTAAAAAGCTAACCAAGTATAAAATTGAATCTGGTTTTCTTTTCATTTTGTGTTAATTATCATCAGATTTGAAAATAGAATTCTTAATTTGATTACAATGACAAAAAAATTAACAGGAGAAAAAATAACTCAGCAGTGGTATTTACAAAAGCGACCCTATAAAAAACCAGATGAGTACGATAGATACATGATGCAAATAGTGCAAAAGGTTTTTGACCTGTTGAAGGAACAACCTTTTCCTATTCAACAATTCAAATTAAATAATGAGCAAAATAAAGAATTAGCTTATATCATAAGTGGATATTTTGAGGATTTTATGTCAGAAATGGGTATTTGGCAATCATTGCGTGATTATAATCGAGAGCTTTACCAATCGCCTGTACCGGTATTACTTGCACCAGAGGATAACTATGATAGCGATTACATCAATGCTGTAGACATTCAATTTTTAGTATGGAATTTCTTTGCTCGAAATTATTTTGGGTATGCCATTACTCCTCAATTTGAGTACTTTTTTCTTTTATCCGAATCAATATATAATATTCTGGAGGAAGAAATTGAAAAGCAAATGGCTACTGATTTCTTTGAAGACTATTTACAAGTCAATGAGCAGACTACTTTTCCTGAACTTTATGATAAGCTAAATTGGTTTGCGATGGCTTCTTTTACCACCGGATTTGAATATCGATACAAACTAGGTCAGCAATTTCTTGAACAACAAAAGCATAATCGAGACCCCAATTATCTGGAGATGGTGCATCAATTCATCAAAAATGATCTGATTTTACGATTTCCAAGTCAGTATTCTGCTTTATCAATACCTCAATGGTTCAGTTATTTCGCCAGAGCAAATGAAACTATTAAGCAACAAATAGCTGGTATGAAACAGCATATAGGGTATTATAAGTTTTTAAAAAGTAGCCAGGATAATTATTCATTTATACATCTTTACTCCAATCAGGAATATCATGTTCCTAAAGCTAGTTTTGTTGATATGAAAGCTGATGATCTGGTGGAAGGTAGTTTATATCAAGGTGGTTTTGTTTATTGGCAAAACCAATGGCACTTAGTAGGGATTTTAATTGATGTAAAAGAAAAAGAGGAAAGTGAAAATATTCAAAATTATAAAAAAGAGGGAGATGATTTACTAATATGGTATGAGCCTGCCTATCGAGCCAAAATATATGGAAGAAATCAACTTTTAAAAGAAGCCTTTCATCAAGTTTTTGATGATCATCTTACCTTTTTTGATAATGGTGTGGATTTACAAAAAGGAATCGAAAAATTTTTAACTGCCTATAATAAAAAGCACAATGTATCCGATAATAAAAAAGAAGAACTACCAGTAGAAATGAAGAACAAGCATGACTTAGCACTTTTCTTTAGAGAAAATGAAGGATACGAGATAGCTGAAAAAGTAAATGAATTCATAGATACTTGTAAAAAAGATGAAATATCGGAGGAAGAAAAGATGTTTTTAGTAAAATATGTTCTTTTCAGCAATGTATCTTCCCAATTCATCTTAGAACTTAATCAAAGATATGATCTTAAAAATTTGCCTAGTGCACTTAACGCTTTATTTGATGTAAAAAGAGAATTGTCTTTCTTTTTACGTTTTTACAAAGCTTATGATTTTAGTTCACCGAAAAATATAGACTCATGAAATCATTAATAGCTTTTATAATCATAATTATCTATTGCCAGCCTTTAAAGGCCCAAATAATCGACTCAACCTATACCTTAGCAACTCCTGCAGGCAAAATAGTAGGCACACTACATACTCCGGAAGATGCAAAATATGATATGGTAATCGTGGTACCGGGATCTGGCCCAACGAATAGAGATGGGAATAATCCTATGGGCTTAAAGCCTAACGCCTACAAAATGATGAGTGATTCATTAGCTAAATATGGTATAAGCAGCCTTCAATATGATAAAAAAGTAATAGGTGAATCCATTAGCAGTCATTAAAAATTTAGAAGCTCCGGTTTTGGTAATGCAAGGCACAAGAGATTTACAAGTGCCGGAAGCCCAGGCTAAATTATTGGCTCAAGCAGGGGGTATTAATGCTCAATTGGGCATTATTGAAAACATGAATCATGTATTAAAGACTGTTAAAGAAGAGGGTATTACTGCAAATATGCGCACCTATAAAGATCCTGATAAGCCACTCAACCAAGAATTAATAAAAATGATAGTTGATTTTATCCAATCAAAATAAGCTTTGAATCCACCTCCATATTCCTTCTCCATATTTAATTACAATCACTATTACTGCTATAATAGGAAATGAAATAAGGAAATACTTAATAGTTTCCTTTATCCTTTCCATGGGATCATATTCCTGTTTCATTGCTATTGGTTTTTTTTACAATAATTGAAGTAGTACTACAAAAATAATCATTTTAATATCAAAGACTCTTTAAAGTTTAATATCAAGTAGAGGCATTGCATTTTAGGCTGTTGCAATAAATTTTGAGCATACGATAAGTTATTCGATTTTTAAATGTAATTTACTATATAGAGATTCATAAGGATTATCTAATTTAACATGAGAATTTTTACCCTATACCACCCAATTAATTGTTGTTTTTTGTTAAGAAAAAAAGATAACTGGCTGGTTTTCATGTAATATATAATCAATATCCCTTTAAAATTGGTGTTTTAATAAAATAGAGACTCTTAAAATGGTTACATGTTACTTCTTAATAATATGCTCATTAAGCATCCTCGCTAAATATTCTTCAATCCTAAAACACTAATGCTCAATGTTTTAATTATTTTAAAATATTTAATTGATTAAAGCTCAAAATAATTATTAAATAGGTATATCATTCACGTAATATAGCCGGCTTAACTCACATGTTTAGTATTAATTTTTTTTCTTCCTTTGAGAAAAATACGGAGAATCAAAAATTACAAACACATGAGTAAAACTACTATAACACATAAAGCTTCACACAATATTTTTTCTGCTGTGGAAAAATTGAAGAATGGAATAAAAAGTATGTTACTGGGAATCGTCAACGGCATAAAATACACTATAATAACAATTGTCAACGGCATAAAAAGCATTGCAATGGGAACTGTCAACGGCATAAAAAGCATTTTTATAGCAATTGCCAAGGGCATTGTAGCATTTTTCAAATGGTTTTCTCATACTATGTGGTTAGTCTTCGTAAAGCCTTTTTTGCCAACCCACAAAGTTTCTTTCTCAATGTATACTGTAATACCAGGATTGCCGGTAAATAAAAATGAAACTGTTCATGCTTTTCAAAAAGGTACTACTAAGCAAGCACTTAAATTTTATGAAGATGTAATCAGGTCAACTACTGAAAAGAAGATAGTGCCTGCAGAGGTGAAGCTTTACAAAAGAAGAAAAATAGTGGCTAAAAAGCATTTTGGCCCTGTAGAAGAAATCAAAAAGTTTAAAATTGTAAATCAAAGAGTAAAGGTTTAATTTCAATTAGTTTAGTTAATTTTAGGGTTTAACATGAATAGAGGGTATCCTGAGGATATCCTTTATTTTTTTATAGTTGAGGTAAAATTACTGTAAAAGTAGTTCCTTTGCCCAAAACAGACTCGAAAGTAACTGAACCATTGAGCCGATTTAAAGCCTCCTTTACAATATACAGTCCCAATCCTGCTCCTTTACTAAGATTGGAGCTACGGTGAAACATGTTAAATATTTTATTATACTCTTCTTTCGGAATTCCTGTACCATTATCACTGATTTTTATTATTGCTTGCCGCTGATCTACATCTATGGATATGGTGATCCAATGTTTTTCCTGACCCCAATTGCGATACAATATAGCATTGGATATAATGTTTTTTATAATCGTGAAGCTTCTGGTTTGATCGCAATAAAAATCATAAGGCGAATTTATAAAGAAGTCGAAGTTGATTTTTTGTAAATTATTTATATAACTGAAATCTTCTATTGCTTGCTTGCACAATTCCTGAAAATTGATCTTATCCCTTTGCAGACTCAATCGTGAATTTCGTGAGTAGGTTGTGATCTGTTTAATAACATCGTCTAGCTTTTGAATAGTCTGCTCCATTAGCAGCAAGAAATTATTTCTTTCTGCAATATCTTCTGAGTATTTAGATATATTGATCAAACCCAGTACACTTGTAAGAGGAGCTTTCAAATCATGTGAAGATCTATAAACAAAGCTATCCAATTCTTCAGTAGCCTTTTTCAGTTCAAGATTTTGATTGATAAGCAAATGTTCAGCCTCTTTTCTTTCGGTAATATCAGATGAACCGAAAATAGCACCGATAATATTATTTTCTTCATCATAAAGATATTGGCCACTACTTTCAAACCAAAGTACTTTACCTTTCTTATCGACTAGTTGATGTTGAAAATTTCTTTTATGTTTATTGCCAAACCGTTTTTTAACTATATCGAGCATAGTCTCTTTACTATGTGAGGGAATCAAATTATGAATATTTGTACCAATGATTTTATTCGGATCATAGCCTAATATTGATTTCCATGAAGGACTGGCATATATAATAATGCCCTCATTATTTATCTCTGTTATTAAGTCGGTAATGTTAGTGGTTATTTGCTGCAATCTTAGTTGGTTGCTCTTGAGCTTCTCCTCTACTGTTTTTTGATTGGTTATATCTACCAGTACAGCATGCACTTGCGCAAGCTCTTCATCTATTAAGACGGGATTTAAATAATATTTGAATATAACCAGCTCTCCATCTTTCTTAAAAGTCGCTTCGCCATTGGAAGTATTGTTATTTACGAAACATTCTTTAATTTGGTGAAAGATTGCCGACTTTTTAAGCCATGATTTGTGAAATATATTTTCTGTCTTTAAATTTTTGGTGGCAATAGCAAACGTTTGCTGAAGCACCTGATTAATTTCTCGAATTCTGCCTTCATTATCAATTAGCAATACCCCAATAGGTGCTTTTTCAAATAGCGTTCTATATTTTAATTCGGAATTTCTTAAGGCCCTTTCTGCATTGACTCTTTCTTCAACTATGTAACCTCCGGTAATGATACCTTCTATTTGGTTATCTTTATTAACTATCAAAGAACTTCGAGTTTCACACCATTGATAAGTTCCTGATTTGTGTAGAAACCGAAATACGGC
The DNA here is from genome assembly GCA_964592475.1 of uncultured Roseivirgaceae bacterium. GTDB lineage: Bacteria > Bacteroidota > Bacteroidia > Cytophagales > Cyclobacteriaceae > CAZQEZ01. The sequence goes on along the minus strand of CAZQEZ010000006.1, from coordinate 54,626 downwards.
TGGTCGGGTTTGCTTGGTTTGAAGATTGTTAAACTCATCTAACACGAAATCCAAATCATCGGGATGGATGAAATTAAAGGATGATTTACCTAATACTTCTGCAGGGTGAAATCCAGTAACTTTAAGCCAACCTGGGCTGGCATAGGTTATTATTCCTTTTGCATCAGTTTGAGTGATTACATCAGTTATCTTATTAGTTATATTTCTTAAAAGCAGTTGCTGTATTTTTATTTCACGACTATGCTTGTCCTTTTCAAAAGCGTGAGCAATAAGCTTAATTGCATTTTCTATCCATTCAAGTTGTGTGTTTGACCACTTTTTATTTTCGCGATTATAAAGAGTAATCAATCCAATTTGCTCTTCTCCCAGCATTAACGGGAATATGCAAAATGAAAAATCACGAACTTTATTAAATATAACTTTTAACTCAGCTGGCAAAGATTCTACATTTTTACCAATAATTCTGGCATCAAGTTCGGGCAAATACTTCAAATGCTTCTTTACTTGTAAATCCTGTTCGCTACCGCACCAATCGAAATACAATGATACTTGTGATTTGGCTAAATAATGAAGGCTAATACAATTTATCGACAAATACTGACCCAAAATTGCCAATACTTGCTTAATATTATCCCCCATATCACTCGGCGAATTTATTGTGGCAGTTATCTTTGCTACTATAGCTTCATCTTTCAGGTTTTCGAATAGAAGCTTCTTAGAGGATTGTAGTTCAGTTATATCGATGGTTATTCCCAATACTTTTATTAAATCTCCATAACTGTTAATGTATTTTCTACAGGTAGTTTGCAAATGAACATCTTCATTTTTTCGCTTAATTGAGTTTTTTAAAACTATTGTTTCAACTTTTTCCTCCGAGAGAAATTTTATAAATTTTTTTCTTTGTGTCTCAGTGGTATTTTTTACAAAAAAATTCAATTTATTGATTGCTTCTTCTTTTTTTTCCCCAACTATTGCAAACATTGATTTATTCCAATAAAATTCATTGGTCATTAAATCATACTCCCATATACCTACTTTAGCAGCATTAGTAGCCATATCAAGCCTTTGAGCAGCCACTTTATGCTTGATCTCTATCTCTTTTTGATAATTAATGTTGATCAAATGATTGAGAACGAGCTCTTCCTCTTCATAATTTATTAGTTTGGAGGTGAGTAATACCCAAAAGAAATTTCCTTTATTGTCAGTTAATTTCAATTCATGATTTTCAATTCCACGATTTTTCTCTAGTTTATTGATAATTTCTTGTCTTTGCGTAGCGTCAAAATAAAAATCCTGAGCATATAAATTACTGACATTTTTTGAATTTATGCCAAATAGCTGAAGAGCAATTTCATTGAAATATAGTAGTAAACCATTTTTTTTGCTTAATACGGTAGGTACGGAGGTGTTTTCAAATAAAAACTTTAACTCTTCATTGGGTTTGAAAAAAGGAAATTTACCTGGAGAATTTAATTTTTCTGCACTCTCAATTTTCGGTTGTAAGCGACTGTGGATGAGTTGCTGATGTCCGTCATAAAAATATTGACTTTGAATTTCAAATTCACAAGGAATATTATGTTTATTGATAAGATGAAGAGAGTAGTTGCAAAAACCGCTATGCTTGGATTTCAGAAAAAAGTCAACAGCATTTTTTTGTTCATCAGGATGTATCAGTGAAAAAAAATTATCATTAACACCTTTTACAAAATCATTAGCTACCGGTAATGTAAATAAAATTTTACCGGTAATATCATGAATTAATACTAAGGAATCATTTACACTATCCACATACACTCCTTGATTACCAACTATAAAATTTTGGCCCAGTATATCGCCGATGGAAAATCATCTTAGAATGATGATGCTGTTATAATTCGCTAAAAAAAGAAAATTAAACAATTTGATATAACTGGTTTATATGTAAAATTAGAGTTTTTTTAGAATATTTTGCAAATAATCATTAAAAAACAAAATTCAACAAGTAAGAGAATATGTAATAAATAAGGGTATAATTTATAATTTAAAATGAAATCGATATGGTTAAACTTGCAATACAACCTTACCCTTAGTTTTACCGCTTTGAAATAGGTAGACGGCTTCATGTAAGGATTTAAAGTTAAACGTATGGCCAACTTCCGGTTTGGGCAAATACATATCCTGTAGCTTACTTACCAATGCTTGCATTAAATCTGCCTGTTTATACAAATAGATCAAATTAAACCCCATGATCGATTTATTATAATTGATCATAGATTGTGGATCTATTTTTGGTCGTTTCAAATATTGATACAGTAATTTAATCATATTTACTTTAGATCCGTAGGTGGTGTATCTTGCTGATCCATATACAACTATTCTACCTTGAGATGCTAATTGCACAAAGCTGTCTTTAAAAATACCACCTCCTATGCTATCCATTACTAAGTTCAAATCTCTGCCCGCCAAGCTATCTTTCAGTTGTTTTTTAAAATGCTTTTCGTCGCGAACAATTACTTGATCATAGCCTTCTTGCTTACAAAAATCGACTTTATTTGGCCTACCTACTGTACCTATAGTAAAAGCATTGTATTTTTTGGCAATCCTATTGGCCCATATACCCACACCACCTGCAGCGCTATGAATAAGTACAGTGGCGTCTGGTTGCAAATCACCCAATTTCACCAAAGCGTAATAAGCGGTAAGTACTTGTACCAGGTATGCAGCACCTTCTTCAAAAGACCAGTCTTCAGGTAAAGGGTAAATATATTCTTGTTCAATATTGAGATAAGTAGTATAGGCGCCAAAACGGGTTACCCCCATTATTTTATCTCCTTTTTTAAATTTTGTCACCCCCTCTCCTACTTTTTCAATCACACCTGAGTATTCTAAGCCGGGCACAAAATCGTTTTTTGGAGCTGCTCGGTACAAGCCCTTTATAGCAAAAACATCTGCAAAATTTAACCCAATGGCCTTTGTTGCTACAGTTACTTCATTTGCTTTAGGTTCGGCCAGTTCCGCTTTTTTTAATTTCAGGTTATCGATCGCGCCTGCTTTTTCTATTATATAATGTTCTTTATTCATGGTTATTTTATTTCAAAAATTCTCTTACTAAACTTTCCCACTCCTTGTTCAGCGACAAATCAGACATTGGCTTGCCTGCTTTACTGTACCAATAATTAGCATTATTATTATCGCCCTCTTCTCTGTGCAAATAGGCATGTATCCAGGCACCGTTTACACCGCCAATTTTCTGCGCCAATTCATGGGCTGCATCCCATTTTCCTGTGCCATCAAGCCATAGTGCTTTAAGTTCTTCATTAATTGTTGCCGGTGGAGTGTCAAGTTTTAGGGTAGATTTAAATTCTTCAAAATTCATAGCGTTCTTTTATTTTTTAAATAAAGTAAATGTCACCATCGCTGGCAATTTCCAAATCAATATTTTTGCGTTCCAGCATGCTATTACCAGCATGCGTAAGTATTATTTTTTCTGATTTAATTAAACTAACATTATTTTTTATCTGTACATAATTTAAATGACCTTTTATATTTTGATCGTAAAAGTTGCATTCACACAGAAACAAATTTGAATCTTTGGCTAAAGGAATAAGATTTTCACACCATTCGGTGTCACCGGAAAATGCTAGCTTCTTTTTTTTATCCGCTATTGAAAGACCAAAGCATGATATATTTGGAGCATGATTAACTGCAAATGATTCAATTATAATATCACCTATAAATAATTGTTTTTCTAAATTTAAATAAGTTATATCCAGTTTGTCCAATGTGTCTTCAGCACCTGGGTACAAAAGCGTAAATAAATGCCTGATTTTATTTTTTTCAGATTTTGGCGCTACAATTCGAAGTGGTTTATTTCTTTGTTCTAATTTGTTCATTTCCAAAAGTAAAAACGGCAAACCCCCAAAATGATCACCATGGAAATGAGAAATGATGATAGTATCAATATTATTTGTAGATATATTTAACTTCTTTAATCCTAATAAGGTAGTAGCGCCACAATCAATTAGAAAATTATGGTTTGGGGTGTGATAAAAATAAGAGGTATGAAATTTAGCTCCGCTATGAAATGCATCACCGGAGCCAATTACCTGCAAATAATAGTCATCATTCATAAAAGACTTTAAATTGAACATTTGCAAAAATAAGAAAAAATGACAATCACTCCTTCTTATCGGTCTTTTCCTGTCTTATTACTAGCGCGTAAAAACTATTATCGATGGGCAAATATCCTTGTTCATAACAAAAATAATAAGTAGCCCCGGCTTTGGTGGTATAAATGCTGGTAAAATACTTGAAATTGAACCCCTTCGCCAATAAAACATCGCGATGCATTGTCGATTTTCCTGCTGGATTCAAGTCACATAAAATAGTATGGTTTTTCTTCAATATTTTGTTTATCCGGGTAATATTCTTTTTTGTTTCACTATGATGTTTATTGTAATAATTACTTCTGCAATAATCAGAACAAAACTTTTTATCCGATCTTCCCATTAATACTTCACCACAATCCAGGCATTTCTTTTCCATTTTTACCAAAAATTATATTTATATGCAACTCCATGTATATTTTCCATTGGTACAAAGCCTTTAAATCTCGAATCCAATGAGTTATGCCGATTATCACCTAATACAAATACATAATTTTTTTTAAATGTATAACCACTATTGCTATACCAATACTCACTGATACCTATTTCTTCGAATACACGCTTATTTACAGGCAAGATATTAAAAGAAAATAAAATTACAAAATCAAATAATGCTTAAAGATGTCTTGCTATTGGTGTAATTGATTTTTTTTAACTATTTTCGAGCAATTTTGCTTAAGTCTACTCATTGTATTTATAAATCCGAAAATTATTTTTAAATGAATAAAAATTATTGTTTATTATTGGTAATCCTGCTCCTATTCGCCTGCGACAATGGGGTAAAAACTGTGAGCGTTAAGCAGGATGAACAAAAGCCTCCGGTGCTGATGGCTCGTTGGGAACTTAATAAAGATGCTGAAATACCCAAGGGCTGGAAAATGGCCCAAGAAAGAGAGCCAAAGTGGGCTATAAACCTGGTTAAATCCTATCATGACCAGCCCATCTTAGTATGTGATTTAGAGCAAACTCCGGAAGCATTAGTCTCCAATTGGGATTATCAAGACCTGGAATTAAATATGTATTTTTCTTTAAACGAAAGAAGCAGTTTCGCTTTTAATTTTTATGATGATTATCAAATAATATTAGCAAATCAAATACCAGGTATTGTTTCGGGTACATTGACCAATGGAAGAAATTTTACTCAAAAACCATATAATGGAAGTAATAGAAAGGCTGTGGTTTGGCAGACATTAAAAATTAATGCCAAAGCAGATCTGCAAAATCAATTACTTAACATTAACCAGATTTTTTTAAATAATAACTTAATCCACCAAAGCATAAATTTGCCTTTAAATAGTAAAGAAAGTTGGAAAGTCAGATGGCTACCGAAACGCGGAGAATTTGCTTTAGGAGATATTGAGTATTTTACCCCGGAACTAATTCAAAAAAGAATGGACACAATTCCTGTGTATATTTCAGATATGAACTATAATTATTATGAAAATAGTGGTAAAGCCTGGACCAAACTACCGGACTTTTCAACTATAGCACCGAAATCACAAGGTTCAACAGATGTTTTTAATATCAGGGAGGTGAGACAAAGAAGTCAGCAATATGCTATTGAATACGAAGGAAATCTTAAAGTAGCTAATGATAGTGAAGTTAAATTTTGGCTAGCTTCAGATGATGGATCTAAACTTTGGATTGATAATAAACTTGTGATCGAACATGATGGCACCCATGGCCCTGAAGAAAAAACCGCTGCGGTAGATTTAAAAAAAGGAACTTATCCTTTAAAGTTACATTATTTTCAAGGCACTGGCGGTTCTGCTCTCATCCTGCATTATCAAATAGGTGATAACGAGCGTAAGCTATTGAACAGTGTGCTGGAAGCAAATACGCGTTTTGTTCCCAATCCGGAATATTCATTAGTTCCTGCTAGTGAATCTTATTTACAGAGAGGATTTGTTGGCTATCCCCAATTTCTTGGCAATGCTTCAGAAAAGAAATACACGCATACTATGGCAGTAGGCAACCCGGAAGGCGTTCATTATACTTACGACTTAGCTTCGGGTAGTTTGCTTCACGTGTGGCGAGGCAATTTTGCCAATACTCAATCAATGTGGCAAAATAGGGGCATCGAACAGATGATCGTTCCACTTTCAGAGACCATTACCCCGGCGGCTGCTTACAATTGGCAAATGCTTAGCGGACAAAGAAAGCAATGGCCCGATTCGCTGGTTAACAAAGAAAATTATCGTTTTATTCGGTATGAATTAGATAAAGCGGGCAAACCATCTTTTTACTACTCGTGGAACGATAATACGATTAAAGATCACTTTGTTCCTACTGAAGGAGGTTTAAAAAGATATATTGACATAAATAATCCTCCCGCAGGCTTGTGGCTTGCATTAGCCAAAGGAGGTGATATATTTGAGTTGGAGCCAGGGGTTTATATGATTAGCGACCCGGGATACCTGCTTAAAATAGAGAAAATTGAGGGAATGAATTTACTTCTAAGAGAAACAGAAAACGAAAAGGAATTGGTAGCTTCTACTGGTTTATTTGATTTAAATGCAAGTGTGGAATACGAAATAATATTTTAATGAAAAAGATTTATATTGCTCTATTACTCATAACTATAAGCCATCTGTGCTTATCCCAATCATTGGCTGAAAAGGAAAACGAATTTTATCAATTAAATTCATTGCCTATACCGGAAAATGTACTTTTAGAAGTGGGAGGTATGGATTTTTTGCCGGATGGACGATTGGCTATTTGTACTCGCCGCGGAGAAATTTGGCTAGTAGATGGCCTGTACAAAGACCAAATACCCTCCTATCAGCTTTTTGCAAAAGGTTTGCACGAACCGCTTGGTTTAACAGTTCACAATGGATCTATTTATGTAACTCAACGTGCCGAAATTACTAAAATTTCCGATTCAAATGGAGACGATAATGCTGATAAGTTTGAAACCATGTATACATGGCCACTCACAGGCAATTATCATGAGTATTCCTATGGACCTAAATTTTTACCTGATGGAAGCATGTTGGTGACTCTCAACTTAGGTTGGGAAGGTAAAGGAGTGAGTAAAGCAAAATGGCGTGGTTGGTTTTTGAGAATATTACCCGATGGCCGAATGTTTCCATGGGCTTGTGGGTTACGTTCTCCGGCAGGGTTTGGTTTTAACAGCGAAGGAGACTTATTTTATGCCGAAAACCAGGGAGACTGGGTTGGCTCAGGTCGTATATCTCATGTAGAAAGAGGAGATTTTCTTGGCAACCCCGCAAGCTTAAGGTGGACACAAGATAAGTTGTCACCACTAAATTTGCCAGTTTCTGCTATTACCGACTCCTTAGGAACTATGTACCAGGCTCAAATGAAAATTGAAGAAGTAAAGCCACCAGCAGTTTGGTTCCCCCATGGTATAATGGGCATTTCCACTGCCGATATTGTCACTGTTGATGCCGATGGACAATTCGGGCCATTTGAAGGACAGCTGCTGGTAAGCGATCAGGGTCAAAGTAAAATCATGCGGGTACATTTAGAGAAAATCCTGGGAGTTTATCAAGGTGCTTGTTTTCCTTTTCGCGAAGGATATGCTTCCGGATTGATACGCCTTACCTGGGGTAAAAAGGGTAAATTATTTGGTGGTATGACCAGTAGAGGATGGCGTTCTACTGGGCCGGAACCCTTCGCGCTGCAACGTCTCGATTGGACAGGAAAAACTCCATTTGAAATGAAATCCATCAAAATCCAGCCTGATGGTTTTGTTGTCGAATTTACTAAGAAGGTTCCTACTAGCGTTCTGGAAGATATCAGTAATTATAAAATCAGAGGATTTACCTATAAATACCATCATATCTATGGGAGCCCTGCCATCAATATATTAAATTGCGTGATAAACTCGGCCCAAGCTAATGATGATAATACCAGCGTTCATTTAAAAGTTGATGGATTGCGTGCTGGTTACGTGCACGAAATTAAGCTTGGAAATGTGCAAGCCGCTGACGGAAGTAATTTATTACATGATGTAGGATATTACACGATCAATCGGATACCCGGTGGTAGAGAATATACCGGTGAAATAGAAATGATAGCGGGTAGCGAAGGCAAAGAAATGAAAGTGAAGCGAAAAAGAATTATTAATATGCCGGAAAGTTGGCAGGAGATCGATAAGGAAATAGTCATTAATACTGTTCCGGGAATGAAATACGATAAAGAATTGATAGAGATTCCTGCCGGTAGTAAAGTAAAGCTGACCCTTAATAATCCTGATGATATGCAACATAATTTACTTATTGTGGAGCCGAAAGAGCTAGCCACTGTAGGCAAATTGGCAACAGATCTTGGCCTGGAAGGAACTGCCACTGGTTATATTCCGGATACTGACTTGGTCTTGTTTCACACAAAATTATTAGAACCGGAAACTAGCGAAAGCATCTATTTTGAAGCACCTGATAAACCTGGAGATTATCCTTTTGTATGTACTGTGCCTGGTCATTGGAAAACCATGAATGGAATAATAAGAGTAACGAAAATACCGGGCAAACAGCAAATTTAAATCCCTGATTTACCAAAGCGATGAATTTAAAATTATTAATCATTTTCATGTTAATACCCAAAATTGTCTTTGCGCAGGAAATAATTGCTCATCGGGGTGCCTCATTTATTGCGCCTGAGAATACTATAGCTGCCGTAAAGCTTGGCTACAAATTAGATGCAGATGCAGTGGAGGTAGATATTCATTTGAGCCAGGATAATCAGTTAATGGTTATACATGACAAAACAACCCAAAGAACAACTGCTGAAAATAGAAAAATAGATGAAACTGCTGCTGAAGAATTGCGAAAACTAGAAGCCGGCAGTTGGAAGGATGATAAATTCGGCGGTGAAAAAATCCCTTTTTTACAAGAGGTCTTAAATGTTGTCCCTAAGGGTAAAAAACTGGTTGTAGAAATAAAATCCGGAATCGAAACTGTAAATTTTTTGCAGCAACTATTAGAAAAAAGTAGTAAATCAAAGCAGTTGATCATCATAAGTTTTAATAAAGAAACAATTATTCAAGCTAAGAAGGCAATGCCGGAAATTCCAGCTTATTGGCTGCTTCATTCCTTTTTGCATACTTCGGCAGATAATGCCATCAAAGTAGCTAAAGAAAATAATTTGCAAGGATTAAACCTGAACTATCAATTAGTAGATAAAGACTTAATGAAAAAAATGAAAGATAACGATTTGGAAACTTACGTGTATACTGTAAATGATGCTGAAACAGCTAAAAAACTATTTTACCTGGGAGTAAAAGGAATAACTACCGACAGGCCAGGTTGGATTCAAGAAGCCTTAGATTAAGTAATCTGCATTAAAATAATTTCCTAACGTTGTCTTGAACCTGACATTTATGCATAAACTAATGATTATGAAAATTCGTTATTACTAAAATAATTGAAATCTGGCATTTATTTTGTTAAAATAATTGTCATGTAGTTTATAGTAGCATTTTAACTAAAAAAATTTGAAAACGTTAATTATTTTTGCCAAAAAATCTGTATTTATGAAATTATTCACCAGACTTTTAATATTCACCTTTTTAATAGCTTTAGTGTGCAATGCGCAAGCTAATGGCGACAAACCATCAGCGGCGGGAATTAATTGGCTTACCATAGAAGAAGCTCAAGAAATGGGGAAAAAACAACCCAGAAGCGTCTTTGTAGATGTTTACACCGACTGGTGTGGCTGGTGCAAAAAAATGGACAAAAGTACTTTTCAAAATGCCGAAGTGATAAAATATGTCAATGACAATTACTACGCGGTGAAGCTTAATGCCGAAAGTAATGAAACAGTAACTTTTAATGGCGTGCAATTAACTAAAAGAGAGCTTGCCAGGGCATTTAGAGTAACCGGGTATCCAACATTTGTTTTAATTGATGAAACATTTCAACAAATCACCCCGGTACCAGGTTATAAACAGGCTGCTGAATTTAAAAATGTACTCAAGCAGTTTGATCAATAAGCAATTGATGCAGTAAATATATATGAGAAGGTGCTAAAATAATTTTAGCACCTTCTTTTTTTTATTTCTAATTATATTAATGGCTAATATTTTTGAAATAGCTGATTTAAATTACAACTACGCTCCTCTCCTATTCCTCATGTCTTTTTCACTACTGGTACATTATTTTAGATTCCGAAGTCGCCTTAAATCTCTTTATATGGCATCATTTCTCTACGATCTTAAAGGAGAAATTTCAGGCAAACTAGAGAAAGTATAACGATAAGCACCTGATTAATTATTCAAGTTCAAGCTGGTTTATTATTTTACCGAAATTTTAATGTCTGATCCTAACTAACCAAGTTCATGCCTACTTTTTCATGCCAATATTCCTTTAATATTACAATTTATCAATTAATTATCTTATTCTTTTTAATTTAGCCGTTGTATGTTAATAGCAATGAAAAAAATCTATTAATGAAAAAAATTATCATTTTCACTTGTTTCATTTCAACTTCATTATTTGCCCAGGATTTAACTAAAGAAAAGTTATACCTTGCCGAGTTTGCATTAACCCAAAAAGATACCAGCCAAGCAATTGAATTATTGCATCAGTATTTACAAGAGCAACCGACTAGCATTGCCGGTGCTTTACGCCTGGCAGAAGTTTATTATCAACAAAATGAATTAAGTAAAGCAATTTCCTACAGCAATATAGCCATTGATATTTTAAAGGAGAAAGAAAAAGAATACACTTTAGTTCCTTATGAAGAATCAATTGATACTGTAAAAGGCAGCAAACATTATCAAAAATACGAAAAAGTAAAAAAGGACTTGTCTTCTTTATATCAATTGGCCGGGCGAATAAGACAGAAACAAGAAAATTACGAAATGGCCGATAAGAATTTTCAAATTGCCTATGATTTTTACGCCAGCAATGAAAATATATTAATTGACCATGCAAACCTCAAAATAAACACGGGTGAATACAAGGATGCACAACGCATGCTTTATACTGCTTTAGAAATAAACCCGAAAAATGCATCAGCTTATTATAATTTAGGTTATTTATTTTTAGATAAAAATGACACCGCGAAGGCTGTCAGTTTTTTTGAAAAAAGCATTGCCATAGATTCATTATTCGTACCAGGTTTTCAGGCACTTGCCCGTTTGTATTATCAGGATGAAAATTTTGAAAAAGCAATAAAATACTATACCGACTGGCTCAATGCCGATTCAATTAATCTTGAAGCTTTGTATAACCGGGCCTATGCATTTAAGCAAGTTGATAATAATGAGCAAGCGGTAAAAGATTGGCAAACCATCAGTGATTATTACCCTGATCAAATAGAAGTAGTTCGTTATCAAGGCCTTACCTTTATGGAAATGCGAAGATACCCTGCTGCTATCAATAGTTTCAATCGATATATCCGCTTCAGGCCAGATGATAGATTGGGTTATCTTAATAGAGGCTATATATATATGATACTCAACGAATTCGATTTAGCCCATCAGGATTTTGATAAATTACTTCAATTGAATAACGAGGATGCCCAGGCATTTTATTATAAAAGCTATGCCTTTGCTTTACAAGGTAAAAAACGTAAAGCATGTAAATCATTTGATACTGCTTTAGCTTTGGGCTACGATCAAAAACAGATAGATGATCTTTTGAAGGAACTTTGCAATTAACAAAAACAACATACATTAAATGAAACAATCGATTATTGCCGGAGTAGGTCATTATGTACCTGAGAAAGTAGTTACCAATGAAGACCTCTCTCAATTGATGGATACTTCTGACGAATGGATAAAAGAGAGAACCGGGATATCAGAACGTCGTTTTTTTGATCCTGATAAAGATACCGTGGCCAATATGTCGGCAAAAGCGGCTCGAATGGCATTGCAAAGAGCTAACCTGGATGAAAAAGATGTTGATTTTATTGTATTTGCCACCATCACGCCCGATTATTTCTTTCCTGGATCAGGTGTATTGTTACAACGAGAAATGGGACTGGAAGGCATTGGCGCTCTTGATATTCGTAACGCGTGTTCCGGCTTTATTTATGGGCTATCTGTAGCTGACCAGTTTATAAAAACCGGAATGTACAAAACAATATTAGTAGTAGGTGCAGAAATACAATCCAGTGGATTGGAGATGAATGACAGGGGTAGAAATGTAGCTGTAATTTTTGGGGATGGTGCAGGTGCAGTAGTAATGCAGGCATCGGATGAAGATAATAGTGGTGTACTATCTACTCACTTACATGCAGATGGCCGATTTGCTGAAGAGCTATATGGCAAAGATCCGGGAAGTAGCCGGCATAAAAGGCTGACGCACGAAATGATAGACAGTGAAACTACTAAACCATACATGAATGGTACTGCGGTATTTAAACACGCCGTAGTAAGATTTATGGAAGTAATAATGGAAGCTCTGCTGGCAAACAACGTGAAAAAAGAAGATATAAATTTAGTAATTCCCCATCAAGCTAATTTGCGAATAAGTAACTTTATACAACAGAAACTAGCGCTTAGCAATAACCAAATTTATAACAATATAATGCGCTATGGAAATACCACCGGTGCCAGTATACCCATTGCTTTAAGTGAAGCCTGGGCCGAAGGTAAAATAAATAAAGGTGATTTGATTTGTTTGGCTGCCTTCGGTAGCGGCTTTAGCTGGGCATCTGCTTTGATTAGGTGGTAAAGGAATAAAAGGTATACTTTTATTTTTATATAAATAACGTATTTTTGAACAACTAAAACTTGAAAATTATGAATTCTAAATGTTCATTAATAAAACCATTCGCTATATTTTTCTTGATTATCCTATTATTTATTTCCTGCCAAAAAGAAAAGCAATCTGAAATTAAAAAACCTAATATTCTATTTGCATTAGCAGATGACATCAGTTTTCCTCATATGGGAGCTTACGGTACACAGTGGGTTAAAACTCCGGCTTTTGATAGGGTGGCTCGTCAAGGTATTTTATTTACGAATGCTTATACTCCCAATTCAAAATGCTCGCCATCACGAGCCAGCATCCTTACCGGTAGAAATACATGGCAACTGGAGGCTGGTGGCAACCACATTGTTCATTGGCCTACTAAATTTAAAACTTACACGGATGTGCTGATGGAAAATGGCTACCACGTAGGCTATACAGCTAAAGGTTATAACCCGTTTGTGAATGGGGAAAGAAAATCAATCTGCGGACCGGGATATAATAAGTACACAGTAAATCCGCCCACAGAATTTATACATGATTATGATTACACCAAAAATTTTGAAGATTTCTTAAGTGATCGAGAAGAAAATGAGCCATTTTGTTTTTGGTACACGAGCCTAGAGCCTCACAGGAGGTATGAGTTCAAATCCGGAGCTAAACTGGCGGGGAAAAGACCATCTGATATTGATCATGTTCCGGCTTTTTGGCCCGATAATGATTCGGTAAGACACGATATGTTGGATTATGCTTTCGAAATTGAATATTTTGATCATGAATTGCAAAAGATGCTTCAAATATTAGAGAAAGAAGGAGAATTGGATAATACATTGGTCATTGTTACTTCTGATAATGGCATGCCTTTTCCTAGGGTAAAAGGTCAGGCTTATGAATATGCCACCCACCTACCCATGGCAATCATGTGGCCCAATGGCATTAAAAACCCCGGTCGCGTTGTAGACGATTTTGTAAGCTTTATTGATTTTGCACCTACCTTTCTTGAGCTTGCCGAAGTAAAAGAAGAAGAAAGTGGTATGCAACCAATTACCGGCCGAAGTCTGACTGATATTTTCTTTGATGAAAAAGCAGGCCACGTCAATCCGGAAAGAAATTATGTATTGGTAGGCAAAGAGCGCCATGATGTGGGTAGACCAAACGATTGGGGTTATCCAATACGTGGACTGGTTAAAAATGACTTTTTGTATTTGCACAATTTTGAACCCGATAGATGGCCGGCTGGTAATCCTGAAACAGGTTATTTAAATACTGATGGAAGCCCTACTAAAACCATGATTTTAGAATTAAGACGTGGTGAAATAGAGGATAAATACTGGCAATTATCATTCGGCAAAAGACCTCAAGAAGAGCTTTACGACTTGATTGAAGATCCGGAGAACATCAATAATTTGGCTAATGACCCCGAATTTGCAACGCTTAAAGAGCAAATGAAAAATGAATTATTCACCAAGCTTAAAGAAGAAGGTGACCCCCGGATGTTTGGAGAAGGTCATGTTTTTGATGAATATGCCTATGGCAATGAGAATGGTCGCAACTTTTATGAGCGATATATGCAAGGAGATAGCACATTAAACTGGGGCTGGGTGAATCCGAACGATTTTGAAACAGAAATGACTAATGAGTTATAATTAACATAACTCGATTAAATCTTTCCGGGGAATAGTTTTTTTAAATTTCAAATGTATAACGAGCAAAGCTCCAGAACGAATCTAAAGCAATAATACGGGGTTTAAAAAAGGAAATTATTTGTGGCCAATCATCTTGATTAAAAATATTGACTTCATCTATTTCCTTTTTTACCATACTTACTATTTTACCATATTCATCATTCATCATAGAAAGCCACTCCCACTCCTCCTGAAGTTCGGTTTCTAACAGAGGTTTTAGCTCGATTAATTGATCCCAGTGAGATTGCTGCATAGTTAGGTTTTGATTATTAAGCTCGATAGCTATAAAAGCTTTTTGCTTATTAGCGTGCATTCGAAAAAAAAGATGCTTAATACCGGTTTTGTAGTTAACCCAATTTACTTTTTCACCACTAGCTGAGGGTACGGGACGCATATATTGACCATAAGTTGTCCAGAATGCTTGTTTAATACGTGATGCTTCTTGCCTGGTATACATTTATTCTTTCAATAAACAATAAGTAAAAACTCAATTATCCTCACAATTTCACCTAGAACCAACTTTTCCAATGTCTCAAACCTATCAATATTTTTTTAGGGTATTAACAATTCACGCGAATTTGTGTCAGAGATTTACTATTTATATCCGGTATTCAGGATTGTCGTGACCTTCAATAGCGCCAGCATCCCATAATGATCTTTGATTGCCATAAGCAGGTATACCTTCATAACTTTTCAACATCAGGGCCATATGCATTAGGTTCCAGACCATAAAGGTTGTGTTACGATTGGTAAAATCATTTGTCAAGCCTCCCGAACCTTCATCCAGATATGAGGGGCCGGGCCCTGCCTCACCTATCCATCCTGCATCTGCCTGAGGGGGAATCGTGTAGCCTAAATGCTGAAGAGAGTATAAAATGTTCATGGCACAATGCTTCACACCATCTTCATTACCGGTAACCAGACACCCTCCCACTTTTCCATAATAAGCATATTGTCCATGTTGATTAAGACTGGAAGAATAGCCATATAGTCTTTCAATAACAAGACTGGCTACTGAAGATTTTTCTCCCAGCCAGATGGGTGTGCCCATCACCAGAATATCGGCGGACATTACTTTTTGCTGGATTGCTGGCCATTCGTCCTCTTCCCAGCCATGTTCGGTCATATCAGGGTAAACCCCGAAAGCAATTTGATGATCGACCGGCCGAATAATCTCCGTAGTTATTCCATTGGCTTGCATGATAGTGGAAGCCATGGTAATAATTCCTTCCGTATGAGACAAAGCTGGGGATTTTTTCAAGGTGCAATTAATAAAAACAGCTTTCAAACCGGAAAAATCAAACGGGTTTTCCTGGTTTAGCTTTTGTTGGTAGGTATTAAGTTTAATTTCCATTTTTAATTATTTTTAATTATTTATTTTATGATTACGAAGTATTGAACTTACCAATGGATAATAAAATAAAATAAAATGAAATGCAATACAATTTCATTTAATTAACACACTAGGCATAAGAAGTTTCGCGCAGTACTGGTGCTTTAGAAAAATCAATCGGGGATATGGGTAACATTGTGAACCATATTGGTAATGGTTTTTTCGCCCACCGCCACGCCACTATTACTTCTACCAGGTTGCATTCATCAAATCCCAGTGCAAAATACTCATCTACCAGTTGGTCGTCTACCTGCCCTCTTTTCTCCGCTATGCCTTTGGCCAATTTTACAATAGCATCCAGTTTGAGATCAAAGGATGCAGATCCGCCGCTGATTTTGTTGGAACATTTATCGTTTTCATGTTTTAACAAATTTTATATTAAAAACCTTTTAAATCTTCTAACTTCTTTATTTTTTATTAGGTTGATAGTTTGTAGTTTTAAAACACCAAGTGTCATAAACAGGACAGAAATATGCAGACAAAAACAATAGAAAAATCAATAGACGATAAAATTTGGTATTTAAAAGAGTTTAACATCATAAAAGCCCTGAATGAAGAAGAGCGGAAAATGGTAAGTAACAGGGCTACTATGAAAGAATATGAAAAAAAAAGCTTGATACAATGGCAGGATTGGTCTCATAATCATATTTATTTTCTTAAGAGAGGCCACGTGAAGCTAACTAAAATTAATAAAAAAGGTAAGGAAAGAGTACTTGATATATTAGGTCAGGGTGAGATTTTTGGAAAACTGTATATGGAAAACTCTGGCGCAGATGAAACTATACATGCCATATCAATAGAGGATAGCCTGGTATGTATTATTAAACAACAAAACTGGATGGAGTTGCTACAGGAAATAGCTAATCTGAGTATATCAGTTTTTAAAATAGCCAATGAAAAAATGATTCGGCTGGAAACAAAAATTGAGCAACTTCACTTCAAAAGTAGCGAAGATCGAATTAAATTTGTTTTAAAAGATATGGCTGATCGATTTGGTAAAAAAATTGGTTTGGGCTTTGAAATAGAAATAAAACTAGGACTCACACACCAAGATATAGCTTCACTCACAGGCACATCGCGTCAGCGTACATCCATGCTATTAAAGCAAATGGAGAATGAAAATATTATTTCTTACAACCGTCGCAGGCTATTAATTAAAAATTATGATGCATTATAAATTTGTTTAGCCATTTATCCCGAAATCTGTAAAAGTAGATTTCGGGATATTTATTTATGCTATTGTTATTTCATCAGACAGGTACACATCTTGGATAGCATGCAAAAGCTCAACCCCATCTCTGCGACTTCGTTGAAAAGCTTTGCGACCGGAAATTAGTCCCATCCCTCCTGCTCTTTTATTAATTACTGCAGTCTCTACAGCATCCTGCAAGTCGGATTCACCCCCGGAAGCTCCACCAGAATTAATTAAGCCGGCCCTTCCATTATAGCAATTGATTACCTGATAGCGGGTTAAATCAATCGGATGATCACTGGCCAATTTTTCATACATGTCAGGATGTGTTTTACCAAATTTAATATCTTTAAAACCACCATTATTGGTTGGTGCTTTTTGTTTGATAATATCGGCTTGTATGGTCACTCCCAGGTGGTTGGCCTGCCCGGTAAGGTCAGCAGCAGTATGATAATCTTTGCCGTCTTTTTTAAAATCATCATTTCGGGTATAGCACCACAAAATAGTGGCCATTCCCAATTCATGTGCTCGCTCAAAAGCTTCAGCAATCTCGATTATTTGTCTGTCAGATTCAGTAGAGCCAAAATAAACAGTAGCACCAACTGCCGCGGCCCCTAAGTCCCATGCCTCATCCACTGAACCAAATAAAATCTGATTGTAAGAATTGGGGTAGGTCATTAATTCATTGTGATTGATTTTCACGATAAATGGTATCTTATGAGCATATTTACGTGACATCATCCCTAAATTTCCAAATGTGGTAGCTACCGCGTTACATCCACCTTCCAGGGCTAGCAAAATTATATTCTCAGGGTCAAAGTATTCAGGATTGGGAGCGAAAGATGCTCCTGCAGTATGTTCAATTCCTTGATCCACCGGTAAAATACTCACGTAGCCGGTACCCGCCAAACGACCATGGTTGATAATAGCATTAATATTTCTCAGCACTTGAGGACTTCGGTTGGAATTGATAAAAATCCGGTCAACAAAATCCGGACCCGGCAGATGTAAATTTTCTTTCGGTACAGTATTGCAGGTATGATTGAGTAAGTCTTTGGCTTTATCGCCAAGAATATCAAGAACATTTTTGTTAGACATAAAATATGTGTTTTTAAATTTAAAAAAATATGTGTTCAATCTTTAACTATAACAGTTATAAGATGAAATTGCTTAAATAATTACCAAATATTCTCTTTAATACATAAAAAGGCCCTTGATCATCATATACCAAGGGCCTTTTTATGTATTTTACTAATTAAAGTAAATCTTATATCATTTCAAAAGATTAGCAATAGTTTCACCTAAATGCGCCGGAGACTCTACCGTGGTAATTCCACACTCCTTCATAATTTTCATTTTAGCAGCAGCGGTATCAGCTTCGCCACCAATGATCGCACCAGCATGCCCCATCCTTTTGCCTGGAGGTGCTGTTTGTCCGGCAATAAATCCAACCACTGGCTTAGTGCCGTGTTCTTTGATCCAGTAGGCAGCTTCTGCTTCCATGCTACCACCTATTTCTCCTATCATAATTATCCCCTCTGTTTCCGGATCTTCCATAAGCATTTTTACTGCATCCTTAGTAGTGGTTCCTATTATTGGGTCTCCACCTATACCTATACAAGTAGATTGACCCAAACCTGCTTTAGTTACTTGATCCACTGCTTCGTAGGTTAATGTACCCGAACGAGAAACGATCCCTATTGATCCCTTTTTATGAATAAATCCAGGCATAATCCCTACTTTAGCTTCTTCAGGACTAATTACCCCTGGGCAGTTCGGACCTATTAAAATCACATCTTTATCTTTCAGGTAATTTCTGGCAGATATCATGTCATTTACTGGTATACCTTCAGTAATTGCTACAATTACTTTAATACCGGCATCAGCTGCTTCCATAATAGCATCTGCTGCAAATGGAGGAGGCACAAAAATAACCGATACGTTAGCACCGGTTTTCTCTTTAGCTGCTAATACTGTGTTAAATACCGGCAGGTCCAAATGTTTTTGTCCACCTTTACCTGGGGTAACACCACCAACTACATTAGTGCCGTACTCAATCATTTGACTGCCATGGAATGTCCCTTCACTACCCGTGAATCCTTGAATTATTACTTTTGAATCCTTATTTACTAGTACGCTCATTTTAAATTATAAAAATTTTGGCAAAAATATAATATTTACAGGCTTTAACCAACCAAATACTAAATAGTTGATGAATTTTCAAATTAAATTTGGCTAATTTTTTTATTGCAAGTTCTGTAATTTTTTTTAACAACGCTTTATCTTCGATTTCTAGGCTTTATGAATTATTTTGTGATTAGCGACCCATCCAGCCTCCATCTACCAGCATGGTGGTGCCATTCATATATTTACTTGCTTCCGAAGCTAAAAACACCGTAGGCCCTTTAAAGTCTTCCGGTTCTCCCCATCTGCCTTGAGGTATTCTGGCCAATATAGCAGGGTTTCTATCTTTATCGGCACGCAAAGCAGCGGTATTATCAGTGGCAATGTATCCCGGCGCTATTGCATTTACATTTACACCTTTTGCGGCCCATTCATTGCTAAAAGCCATCACCAATTGACCAATAGCACCTTTGCTGGCGGCATATCCGGGCACTGTTATCCCCCCCTGAAATGTGAGTAAAGAAGCAGTAAAAATAACCTTTCCACTTCCTCTGGCAACCATCTCTTTTCCTATTTCACGGGTAAGGATAAATTGGGCATTTTGATTTACCTCAATTACCTTGTCCCAATATTCATCGGGGTGTTCAGCTGCTGGTTTTCTTAAAATAGTTCCGGCATTATTAACCAAAATATCAATTTGAGGAAAATCGCTTTTTACCTTTTCTACAAACGAATACAATGATTTTCTATCGCTAAAATCGCATTGATAAGCCTTGAACTTTCTGCCTAAAGCATTTACTGCTTTTTCTACTTCACTACCTTGCGCTTCTAATGAAGCCGATACACCTATAATATCCGCTCCTGCTTCTGCTAAGCCAACAGCCATTGCCATACCTATGCCTCTTTTTGCACCGGTAACCAATGCTACTTTTCCATCTAGTTTAAATGAATCTAATACTCCCATTTCTTTGTAGTTAGTCGTTAATTTTTATTAAATATTTCATCCCTTCCGGATGCTGGTCAATCGTCTCAAAAAGTTGTTGTACTTTATCCAAAGAAGCTACTTCTGTGATAAGTTTCGTAAAAGGTTCTTGTTCGCTGGATAGCAAATCTATAGCTTTATCAAAATCCTCAGGTTCATAAACCCTAGCTCCTATCATTTGTAATTCTTTCCAAAAAAACTGGAATAAATTAATAGGTTTTGCCTGAGGATGAATGGCTACCATCACTATTTTACCTCTTACTCTTAGCAGATGAGGCATTACGTCCAGTGCAGATTGCGCCCCAGAAACCTCAAAAACCACGTCTGCCATAGCTTTTTCAGTAAAATTATCAACTACTTCTACCAGATCCTGCTCCATAGGGTTACAAACTCTAAATCCTAAAGACTGCACAAGTGCTATTCTTTTTTTATTTACTTCTGAAATAATCACATCAGCTCCTGCTTGCCTAGCCGCCATGGCCACCAGCATTCCGATAGGGCCTCCACCTAACACAACCACATGTTCTCCACCGGAGATTGCTGCCAGCCTTATATCATGACAAGCAACCGCCAATGGTTCAACCAATGCTGCATCTTGTAAAGATAAGCTCGTTGGAATTTTATGTAAAGTATAAGCCGGAACCGTCCAGTAGGTTTGCATTCCTCCTGGCGTATCAATGCCTATAAACTTCAGATGCTTACCAATATGAGCAAATCCGGCATCGCTTGGATGTGGTTCGCCCACTTGTAAAGGTCGTACTACCACTTTTTCTCCTGGTGCTACATTAGTAACCTGGTCACCCACTTCCGCCACAGTGGCAGAAACTTCGTGCCCGATTACCTGAGGTACTTGCACGCGTTGATCCATACTGCCATGGTAAATATGAATATCCGTTCCACAGACACCACAATATGCAACCTTTAAAAGTACTTCAGTTGGGCCGGGCTTATTGGCTGCCGTAGCTTGCTTTACTTCAAATTTTTTATTTCCTGTGTAAAAAGCTGCTTTCATCATGCATCCCTATCTACAATTTGCAACACGTTTCCTTCCGGATCAGCAAAAGTGCGTAACTTGCCACCGCCTATGGCAGGTACAATTTCACTTAGCCATTGCACTTTTGCTTGATTTAATAACTCAATAGCCGCTTGCAAATTTTTTACCCGAAAGGCCAGATGAGAAATACCAGCTGTAAGTATCATGCGGGTAGGGCGAACATTCTCATCTTTTTGCATCATTTCCATAAAAGTACCGTCAGGGCTTTTCAAAATGCAAACTGGTTTTTCTTCACTTTTTAAAACAAATTCATAATGCAATACATCGCAATACCAATTGCTAAGCTTATCGAGATTTTCTGCCGCTATTGCAGGATGATCTAGGCCAATTATCATATAAAATTAGTTTGATTTATAAATGGCTAAAATTAAGGCAAATTTCCCTTTGGGAAAAGCTAAATAAGAATAGCATTCTTTAAAAATCTATGTATTAATATTAATTACATATAATTACCTTTATCCTAACACATCTTTAAGAAATTTTTCAAAACTCTTTTTGCGCTTATTGCTATTTTTTCTCTTATGTTTATTCTTCCGCTCTCTTTTTTTGCGTTCAAATAAATCCCAAAAATCGAAATGGTCTTCCTCCAATTCCATTAAAAATGGGTCACAGTCTAATTTATCTAAAACTATTGTAGGAGGCCGAGAAAATCGAACAGAAGTGATAAATCTAAAAGATGGGTCTTGAGCAAGACGCTGGGTAAAATTGGCAAAAATCGGCAAGGCGGTTGCTGCTCCTTGGCCCAATGCTGTTGATCGAAAATGTACCCGTGGATCATTTGCCCCTACCCATACTCCGGTAACCAGATTTGGAGTAACACCCATGAACCACCCATCCGAATTATCTTGGGTAGTACCGGTTTTCCCCGCTATATCATTGTATATTCCATATTGATAGCGTAACCTGGAAGCTGTACCACTATTCACTACACTTTTCATCATCTCCAGCATTATTTCCGAGTTGATGATGGACATCACTCTTTCTGCCGGCTCCTTTTGTTCATTTTCGATTATTAGTTTTCCTTTACTGTCTTCAATTTTTGTTAAAAATCGTGGTTCTACAATTCTTCCCCTGTTTACAAAGATGCAATATGAGTTTACCATTTCAAATAAAGAAATGCTGGGAGTGCCTAATGCAATCGAAGGCACCTGAGGAATTTCACTATTTATTCCAGCATTTTTTGCCAATGAAACTACTTTGGCTGTACCTGTTTGCATCAGCAAATCAACAGAAATAGTATTTACAGAATTAGTCAACGCTCCCAACATGGAATAATATCCTTCATACTCACCATTAGCATTTCTAGGGGTCCAATTTTCAAACTCTTCATATTTTCTTTGCTCATTGGCCACGTAATCGCAGGGCTCTATGCCATTTTCTAAAGCTGCTCCATATACAAATGGCTTAAACACCGAGCCTACTTGGCGCTTGGTATTCGGGTTCACATGATCATATTGAAAGTATTGATGGTCAATCCCCCCAACCCAGGCTTTTATATCACCAGTATGAGGATCCATGGCCATTAACCCGGCATTCAAAAACATGAGATAATGCTTCACAGAATCTAAAGGACTCATTTCAACTTCTTTCTCACCATCCCAGGTAAAGATGGTCATTTTGCGAGGCTTGGCAAATATGTCTTTTATTTCACGGTAATCTACACCACCAGCAACCAACTGTTGATAACGTGAAGTTTTTTTCACGGCATCTGCCAATATATCTGAATTTCCATCCCACGGTTTTGTTTCACTCCAATGAATATTAAAGGTTTTTTGTAAACTTCTAATTTGTTGCGTCACAGCACTTTGAGCATGATTTTGCAAGCGGCTATCAATGGTAGTGTAAATTTTTAAGCCATCCGTATATAGATTGTACTTTTTCTCTTCCACCTGGTCTTTGAGAATTTTGTCTACCTGATGTCGCAAATATTCGCGAAAATAAGGAGCTAAACCTTGATTGTGGCTCATGTGTTGAAAATTGAGTTGAAGAGGTAGTAATTGCAAAGAATCTGATGCCGAAGAAGAAAGGTATTGATACTTTTGCATTTGATTAAATACTACATTTCGTCTTTTGATGCTGGATTCAGGAAAATAACGCGGATTGTAGCTGTAAGTGGCCTTTAGCATACCCACTAAAGTGGCCGATTGCTGTAGGTTTAAGTTGGCAGGCTTTTTACTAAAATATCTTTCCGAGGCAGTTTGTATGCCAAAAGCATTTTCACCAAAAGAAACGGTATTTAAATACAATGTGAGTATATCTTTTTTGCTGTATTGCTTTTCTAATCTGATAGCTGTTATTGCTTCTTTTACTTTATTTACTGGTAAGCTGAGGATGCCGTGGTCTTTTCTAGGATATAAGTTTTTAGCTAGCTGTTGGGTAATTGTGCTTCCTCCTCCTGAACTTTCTTGCTGCAGAATTAAGGTTTTGAAGAAAACCCGCACCATACTACGTAAGTCTATTCCACTATGATAATAAAAACGAGCATCTTCAGTGGCCACCAATGCATCAATTAAATGCTTGGGAATATGTTCAAAGGGGGTATTGGTACGCTCTTGAATAAAATATTTTCCAATTAACTTACCATCTGCCGAATATACTTCGGAAGCAATGTTATTTTTAATGGTTTTTAAATCATGATAAGTAGGCAATTGACCAAATGCTCCTTTATACACGCTATAAACAAAAATCAAATTAAATATGAAAAATAAGAAAATGGTTAGACCGGTAGATATGCCGATGCGATCAAGTAATGGTAGTGATAGAAATTTTTGATAAAGTCGTTGCGACCTTCTTTTAAACAGACAAAAAAATATCTTAATTTTTCTTTTATACACCTGTGTCTACTAAAGGATGAAAGCTCTTTTTACTTAACGGCTTGATAATCATTATATTGTTTGTGGGTTCTTACAATCCTGCTTTCTTCAAGAAAAGTATTTTCTTCTATTGTATAATTCTTATAATTTAGTAAGCCCATTTAATAATTACCACACTAGATATGTCGCATTTTTAATTTCTTGCGGAGCTCTTCTGTTTGATTCTTAAATTGTGGGTTGGTTTCAATCATATCTTCTACAGCATGAAGCGCATGAATAACTGTGCTATGGTCGCGCCCACCAAATTGAGCCCCTATTACTTTATAAGAATAATTGGTATATAATTTACAAAAATACATTGAAACCTGTCGCGGTATTACTACTTCTTTCTTACGCGACTTACTTTTCAATTCAACAATTTCAACTTTAAAGTATTCTGCCACGGTTTTTTGGATATAATCTATCCCTACTTCAGTATCAATATCGGTAACAATATTTTTAAGGGTTTGCTTGGCCAGTTCAAGATTTATTTCCGATTTTACCAACGAAGCATTGGCCATCAACGAAATTAATACCCCTTCCAATTCACGCACATTAGTGTCGATACTATAAGCCAGGTATTCAACTACGTCGTGTGGCAACTGAAGCCCATCTTCCTGAATCTTTTTTTGGATTATCGCCATACGGGTTTCAAAATCCGGCTGTTGCAAATCAGCAGTTAAACCCCATTTAAATCGACTGATCAAGCGCTCTGCCATACCTTTTAGATCTTTAGGAGGACAGTCACTGGTCATCACTATTTGCTTACCTGATTGATGCAGGTGATTAAAAATGTGAAAAAATATCTCCTGGGTTCTGTCTTTACCAGCCAAAAATTGTATGTCATCTATTATTAAAACATCTACTTGCAGGTAAAAATTAGAAAAATCCTGCACCTGATTATTCCTCAATGCATCTATAAACTGATTTGTAAATTTTTCCGAAGAAACATACAATACAAATTTATCTTGCAAATGCAGGTTTAGAATTTCATTGCCAATTGCTTGCACCAAATGAGTTTTGCCCAAACCTACTCCGCCATAAACCATTAAAGGATTAAAAGAAGTTAAGCCGGGTTTTTTTGCTACTGCGTATCCGGCTGATCGGGCTAATCGATTACAATCTCCTTCTATGAAAGTACCAAATGTGTTTTTGTAATTAAGTTGTGAATCTTGAAATACGTGATCTACAGTCTTTAATTCGAAAGGGCTATTATAGGAATTACCATTATTGGCATTATTGTTTTTATAAAATGCCTGGCCATTAGCTGTTGGATGTCCATCTTTGTTAGATTTTAAATTTACCGTAAATGGATTATGGCCATTGTCACCTTTGTCCACGATGATAGAATATTCTAACCTTCCATTTTCTCCAAGTTCCCTATCGATAGCATGCTTTAAAAGATGGACATAGTGCTCTTCAAGCCATTCATAAAAGAATTGACTAGGTACTTGAATCGTAAGTACTTTTTTGTCTAATTTTAAGGGTTTTATGGGAGCAAACCAAGTATTGTAACTCTGTTGTCCAACATTTTCCTTAATATATTGAAGACAGTTATTCCAAGATGCGTCACAGTCTTTTTGCATTAGCCGTCATAATTTAAGGATTAACAGATAAGTTTCCAGATTTCGCTAAAAGGTGATGGCAAATATCAAGAAAAAATAATTGAAAAAAAAGTAGGGAAATCCTTGACATTTTACCAAGTAAGGAATTATGCTATCGAACCACCGTTTCAACACTCACTACTCATAAATATTATTTAAAAAATTATATTAATTCTTTTTAAAATTATTTATTCAATACCGGTGATCCTCCTGATTTAAAGTGCTGCTATTTTTAGAATAATATGATAAATATCACTTAACTCTAACGGGCATTATTCTATATTTGCCGTGTTTGCAAGAGGTATATA
>CAZQEZ010000006.1:0-28524 GCA_964592475.1 uncultured Roseivirgaceae bacterium | reverse complement strand
TTTGCAAGAGGTATATAATAACTACAACTGATCTCTTGTGTTAAAAGATTATAAGTATTTTTTCAATTAAACTTTTCAGTACATGGAAAAAACTAAAATGAGCCCTTTATTTTCCGAGTTTCCTCCGGTGAGCAAAGAGCAATGGAAAGATAAAGCAATAAAGGATTTAAAGGGAGCCGATTTCGAGAAGTTGGTGTATAAAACCTTGGAAGGCTTTGATGTACAACCCTTTTATACTATGGAAGATACTGAAGGGCTGGATTATCTGCAAAAATTTGAAAACATTAGTGAAAAATCTACCGCAGCCGTAAAGTCTTGGGTAAATAGTGAAAAAATAAATGTAAAGAATAGTAAGAACGGCCATAAGCTTGCTTCTGAAAGTTTGCATGGTGGAGCACAGGGTTTAATATTTAAAATAGATAACCCTGAGGCAATTGATTTTGAAGTGCTACTATCCGAAATTGACCTTACTCAAATCTCGGTATCATTTGTTGTAAAAAACGATCCGGTCAAATTGATCAAACAATACTTCGATTTTTTAAATAATAATAAAATAGATAAAAATCAAATCTCGGGCAATTTAGAATTTGACCCATTAGCTAATTACGCTGTAAGCGGGCAATTAAATGATGTAGCTTTTAATCATTTACTTGAAGTATTGGAATTAACCACTACTACTCCCAAGTTTTTTGCCATTACAGTAAACAGTAGTCATTTTCACGATTCTGGTTCCAGCCTCGTTCAGGAAATAGCCTATACCTTAAATACCGCGGTAGAATATATTGATAAACTGTCGGAAGCAGGTGGTGAAGTAGAAACGATAATCAATAACTTACAATTTAGCATTGCGGTAGGTACAGACTACTTTATGGAAATAGCAAAACTTAAATCCATTAGAATTTTATTTGCCAAAATAGCTGAAGCCTATGGATTGAAGGATTTTGATCCGGGAAACATTAGAATTCACTGCTTCACCGCCTTATGGTCTAAAACACTATATGATCCTAGTGTGAATATGTTGCGGGATACCACGATAGCAATGTCGGCGATAATTGGTGGTTGTAATTCACTCAATATTGAGCCTTACGATGCTTCATTTAAAAATCCAAAAAATTTTTTACGTCGAATTGCCAGAAACATCAGCACTATTATCAAAGATGAATCTTACCTCAATAAGGTGATTGATCCTGTAGCTGGTTCGTATTATCTTGAAAATTTAATTGATCAACAATTGCAAAATGCCTGGAGTCTGTTTCAGGAGGTTGAAAGCAAAGGTGGATTTTTAGCTGCTTTTAAAGATGGCTTTATCCAGCAAAAAATTAGTGCAATTCGCGAAATAAAATTAAAAAAGGTGTCGCAACGCAGAGATGTAATTGTTGGAACTAATCAGTATCCTAATATTCAGGAAATACTAAACCCCGATGAAGTACAAGTTTTAGATATTGGATCTTCTGATGCCAATGTACTGAGACCACAAAGAGCAGCAGAAGAATTTGAAAAAATGCGACTGGATACTGATAATTATGTAAAACAAAATGGTGATAATGCCAGGCCTACAGTATTGCTTTTAGAATATGGCGATAATGTGGTAATAAGAAAAGCCAGAGCAACTTTTTCATTTCGGTTTTTCGGCACCTCCGGGTTTAATGTTATAGAAGGCCCAGTGGCGTTCAATATTGAAGAAGGGGTTAATTTAGCCGCTGAAAGAGATGCTGAAATAGTAGTGCTCTGCTCCTCAGACGATGACTATGCAGCTTCTGGCGAAGCATTTGCAAAAGCATTTAAAGATAAAATGCCTGATAAAAAGTTAGTACTCGCTGGCTATCCGGCGGAAATAATAGACCGATTGAAAACAGCCGGATTTGATGAATTTGTGCATTTAAAAAGCAATGCCATTGAAACATTACGTAATTTCCAGAAGCAACTGAATATTATTTAATTGAATAAGATAAGTAAAGAATATGAAACCTGATTTTTCTAAAATAGATTTTAATGCAGTAAAAAATAGCCAGGCTACTGCAAAAACTGCTGCTCCTGAAGGGGCAGCCTGGGCTACAGCTGAGAAAATACCGGTAAGTCCGGTTTTTCGAAAAGATATACTCGATAACATGGAGCACCTTCAGTATGCTGCAGGACTTTCTCCTTATCTCCGAGGTCCTTACTCTACCATGTATGTCACGCGCCCCTGGACAATCCGACAATATGCTGGCTTTTCAACTGCCGAAGAGTCCAATGCATTTTATCGGAGAAACTTAGCGGCAGGCCAGAAAGGACTTTCCGTAGCATTTGACTTGGCCACACACCGTGGATACGACTCTGATCACCCCCGTGTAGTAGGCGATGTAGGAAAAGCTGGTGTTGCCATAGACTCTATACTCGATATGAAAATACTTTTTGACCAAATCCCGCTGGATCAAATGTCAGTATCTATGACGATGAATGGTGCTGTAGTACCGATAATGGCTTTTTATATTGTAGCAGCTGAAGAGCAAGGAGTATCGCCGGAAAAGCTAACAGGCACTATCCAAAATGATATTTTGAAAGAATTTATGGTGCGAAATACCTACATTTATCCACCAAAACCTTCCATGCGTATCATAGCTGATATTTTTTCCTATACTAGCAAAAATATGCCCCGATTCAATTCTATCAGTATCAGTGGCTACCACATGCAAGAAGCAGGTGCCACCGCCGATATTGAATTGGCGTATACATTGGCTGATGGTTTGGAATATATAAGAACCGGGATACAAACTGGTATGAAAGTAGATGATTTTGCTCCCAGGCTTTCTTTCTTTTGGGCCATTGGTATGAATCATTTTATGGAAATAGCTAAGATGAGGGCTGCCAGGATGCTTTGGGCTAAATTGGTAAAACAATTTGATCCACAAAATCCGAAGTCGATGGCACTGCGAACTCATAGCCAAACATCCGGATGGAGCTTAACAGAGCAAGATCCATTTAACAATGTAACACGGACTTGTATTGAAGCTTTAGCTGCCGGACTAGGCCATACCCAGTCACTACATACCAATGCATTGGATGAAGCCATTGCTTTGCCAACTGATTTTTCTGCCCGTATTGCAAGAAACACACAGCTATATTTACAGGATGAAACTAACATCACTAAAGTGGTGGATCCATGGGCAGGATCTTACTATGTAGAATACCTAACGCACCAATTGGTAGAAAAAGCCTGGAAGCACTTACAGGAAGTGGAAGAGCTGGGGGGTATGGCTAAAGCCATAGAAACTGGTATCCCAAAAATGAGGATAGAAGAGGCTGCTGCCCGCAAACAAGCACGTATTGATGCAGCCAAAGATATAATTGTAGGAGTAAACAAATTTAAAACTTCTGAGAAAACCGAAATGGAGCTATTGGAAGTAGACAATACTGCCGTTCGGATTTCACAACTGGAAAGGCTGAAACAATTGAAGTCGGAAAGAAATGATAGCGATGCTCAGGCAGCACTTAACGCTATCACCAAATCAGCAGAATCAGGGGAAGGTAATATACTAGCCTTAGCTGTAGATGCAGCTCGTAAAAGAGCTTCGCTTGGAGAAATTTCCGATGCCATGGAAAAAGTATTTGGACGGCATCAGGCTACCATCAAATCCATTTCAGGTGTTTATTCTTCCGAAGCTTCCTCAGATGACAATTTTGTGAAAGCAAAAGAACTTGCTGACAAATTTTCAGAAATAGAAGGTAGAAGACCAAGAATAATGATCGCGAAAATGGGACAGGATGGGCACGATCGAGGTGCTAAAGTAATAAGTACCAGTTTTGCCGACCTTGGCTTTGATGTTGACATCGGCCCACTATTTCAAACACCAGAAGAAGTGGCACAGCAAGCAGCTGAAAACGATGTGCATGTAGTTGGTGCTTCTAGTCTTGCTGCCGGGCATAAAACATTGGTTCCACAGTTAATTGAGGAATTGAAGAAGATAGGCCGAGGAGATGTTATGGTTGTAGCCGGTGGAGTTATTCCTGAAAAAGACTATCAATACCTATTTGATGCGGGTGTAGCAGCAGTTTTTGGGCCAGGAACGATAATTTCAATTGCCGCGCAAAATATTTTGAATAAGCTGATAGAGGCTTTTTCCGAGGCTGTCTGATTTTGAATTCAAATTTTATTTAGAATTCAACTTTATAGAAACGCTTCCGGTAAGTTACCGGAAGCGTTTCTGCTTTTGATACAACAAACCAAAAATCATGAAAAATATTTTTTATCAATTGATAAAGTTTCTTTAAAGCCGACAAATTAGTGGTGGATAGCAGGACCCACAGCATTGTATCGGTCTTGTGCTATTACAGCCTCAATTTCAATTGTTTGATCAGTAGCAACCCACCGTTATTTAATGATTCACCATAAGGACTATTGGTGCAATTAAAAGTTTTATGCAGGTTTTAGGTTTTGCTCCTCTTTAAACATTCTTGCTCCTACCCAATTATCAATAATAAATACTCATTCTACCTATGTCACCATTTACCATTCTGGGATTTTTACTGATTGCTTTTTTGATTTATTGGTACTGGCGCAACAAACGACCTGTGTATAAGGTGCCTAATAAGTTTCCAACTGAGTGGAGAGAAATATTACAGACTCATGTACATTTTTATCAAAATTTAAATGCCAAAGAAAAAAAGAAGTACGAACGTAAAGTGCGTAATTTTCTACAACAAATACGTATTACCGGAATTAAAACTGATGTATCGGATTTAGACAGATTATTGGCAGCTTCCAGCGCAGTCATTCCACTCTTTTCATTTCCCAGCTGGAATTACACTTACCTGCAGGAGGTATTGCTTTACCCGGCTTATTTCGACAAAAACTTTTCTATGGACAATCCCGAACAGGTGATTACCGGTATGGTGGGAAGCGGGCGTAACATGGATGGTGTTATGATCCTTAGCAAGAAAAGCCTGCACAAAGGCTTCAAAAACCCATCAGATAAGCACAACGTGGGCATCCATGAGTTTACTCACATATTGGACAAGCAAGACGGTGTAGTAGATGGAGTGCCTGGCAATTTGAATGATAACCAGTATGCAGAACCCTGGCTGAAGCTCATGCACCGAGAAATGAAGAAGATTCGCAAAGGTAAAAGTGATATAGATGCTTACGCCGGCACCAGCGAAGAGGAGTTTTTGGCAGTAGCAAGTGAATATTTTTTCGAACGACCCAAATTATTTAAAAGAAAACATCCGGAGCTTTATAAAACTTTAAAAAAGGTATACCACCAGGACATGGTAAAAATATTGACTAAACCTTTTAAAAAACGACAGAAAATTGGAAGAAATGACCCTTGCCCATGTGGTTCGGGCGAAAAGTTTAAAAATTGTTGCATGAATGATTGAGAGCGATTTGTCCACTAACCGTGTATCTGTTTCAACCGCTCGTGGTTCTTCATCATAGTTTTGTACGTTGACACATGAAAGTGACGGTTAATTTTGTTTTTAAAACGATTCATTACACTCACTAACGCGTCTTTGCCCTGGTTTTTCTCAATCTTTAACATGTCGCTGATTTCATCGCCCAGAAAATAACGAATCTGGTGCTCTACTAACTGCGCTGCCAACCATGGAAACTCCTCTCTGTAGTGCTTCAGTAAATCCTGCATAAGTTGATGTCCCTCGGAAGAGGATTTAAAATGACGTTGGCGAATTACCAACTCTAAATCAGCAGCTTCAAGCATGTTATCTACCAATAAATCTTCATGTATATCCATTTGATATCCTATATAGCGCCATACGTGCAAAAACCCTTCTACCTGTTCAGGTATAAGGGGAAATTGCTGTTTTTCCAAACCGTTAATAATGGTAAAAGAAAATGCCAAATTAGTACCGGCCATATCTTCCTGATTGATAGGTATCCCCCATTCCATGTCCCAATCAGCTTTATGCAATAGCATATAACGAACCATGGCGTGCACCAGACGAGTTTTATTGATAAACGGATAACCTATCCCTCCTTCATCAAAGCTACCCGATTCCATTAATTTTATTACATACTGAGCAGTTTCCAAAAGCCTTTTGCCTGGTTTATTTCTCATTTTTTCCGTTAAGTAAATGGCTTTATTACCCGGACTAGCAGCATAACAATAAGGCAAAGACATTGCTCCAAGTAACATCATGATTTCGGAGGCATACTTTCGATAAAACTGTTGACCCAGCGCTATCTTTGCAGGATCAAGCCATTCAGGATCAGTTTTTTTACCCTGTACAAACCGATTTAATTCTTTATTCAACCCCTTTAAGGATAATAATGATTCTGCTGGCATAGCAAGCACTTGGTAAAGCTCTTTTTCTATTTTATCCTCAAATAAACGAGTAACTAATCGATCTGCTTCGGGATCACCTATATATCTTTGTTCTTGCAAAAATTCAACACTATTATTCATCTTATAACTTTTATAAGCAGGCTAACAGAAGTTTTATAGAAAATGTTCATGCAATTTTTAAGGTAAATATAACATTGAAATAAAAATCATTAAATCGAATAAAAAATGAGATCATTGGAATTAACCTATCTTTATAGCGAAAATATTCTTCTTTTTCTTTAGTTTTAAGCTTGTTACAAATTCGATTTATAATTTTTAAATAAATCCTTCTTTTCGATTTTTCCTAATGTCATCTTATGAATAAGTTATTCCGAATTCTATCTACCCGTGAAAAAGCACTAAAAATAAATCTTGACCAATCCATTTACGGCTCTTTTGCCGAAATAGGCGCCGGTCAAGAAACAGCAGCTCAGTTTTTTAAAGTAGGTGGCTCCTCCGGCACCATTGCCAAAACCATGTCGGCTTATGATATGCAATTTAGTGATGCCATCTACGGGAAAAGTAAGCGTTATGTCAGTCAGGAACGATTACTGATGATGCTTCACCACGAATTTAATTTGTTAAAAGAAAGATTACCCGATAGACTGCAAAGCACCAAATTTTTTGTGTTTGCCAATACTGTAGAAACGCTCAATTTTAAAAAAACTAACCAAGGGCATGGCTGGCTGGGTCTTCGCTTTCAGTTGGAGCCGGAAAAGCCCTTCAATGAATGTATTATACATGTATTACTGCATGATACAGAGGCTAACTGGCAGCAACAAACCATGGGCATATTAGGTATAAATTTAATTTATGCTTGCTACCATATTGCCAATCCGGAGGAACTAATGCAAGCTTTACAGGACAATCTCTCGCCTGGCCGCTTAGAAATTGATTATTTCCAAATTAAAGGACCTGACTTTGCTAATTTAGATAACCGACTGATGGCACTTAAACTTGTTCGTTACGGACTTAGCCGGGCTACTATGTTTGATGCCGATGGCACTGTTTTACAACCGGCAGACGCCTTGTATAAAAAACATGTACTGCTGTTAAGGGGAAGGTTTCGACCGGTAACATTGGTTCATATGGATATGCTGAAAGCAGCTCAAGATGCTTTTGCTAAAGAAATCAAGGATGAATTAATGGTTACTTTTGCTGAACTTACACTACATAACCTTTCCGCCGAGGAAGGTATCTCGGATAGGGATTTCCTGCAAAGAATTGACCTACTTAGCTCGCTCGGTCTCAAAGTGATGATTTCCGATTATCAAAAGTATTATATGCTAGCAGATTATATTGCGCTGCTTACTCACAGGAAAGTGCGAATCGTGATGGGTGTCGATAGCATGTTTAAAATATTTGATGAAAGCCATTATAAGGAACTTAATGGAGGGCTACTGGAATCATTTGGCAAGCTTTTTAAAAATAATGTAAAAATCATGATTTATCCTGGCATTAAAGACAATAAACTTGCCACCTGTGATGATATTAAGCTACCGGCACAAAAGCAACCTTTATATAAATACTTATGTCAAAATAATAATATAGATAAATTGAATGCTTTAAATATAGATCATTTAAATATTTTTTCTGATAAGGTCTTACAAATGATCAGAGAAAACAAAAACGGCTGGCAAAAATATTTACCTGAAAAAATAGCCAAAACAATAGCCGAAAATAAACTATTTGATTATCCGGGTTAATCAATTTTACCAATTAGCTGATTAACCACTGAAGCAAAATATTGACCCCCGTAAGGTCCTAACCAGTTCATTACATTTGCTTCTTCCTTTTTAGAAGAATAATAATGCTTATCTTCAATGATGTATCCTCCAAAATCGCCATTGAAGCTGGTGATAATCAAGTTTAGATCAGGATGGCTACTGGCAATATGATTTAAATAAAGCTCTCCGCTAAAATCACCTGGCATAGATATCATTACCAATGATCCGATTTTCACCACAGTGACTGACAAATCCAATGGACCAAATACTACTTCAAACAACCAATTACGCAGTTGCCAATTACGTGAAAGTTTTAATTGTGCCGGTCTGGCGGGCAATGGTATTTGCTTATGATATATGGTAACCAAAGTATCAATTGTTGTTTTATTAGCAGTTAATATTTTACTGCTTATTTGCTTACCGGTAGCTCTTATTGCATCCATATGCTTAAGACCTTCATTATTTTTTAGACTATGACTTCCCACCATTCCCGCCATAAACATAGCAAAACTACCATGATCATTTAATTCTTTTACTACCTGTCCGGGATAATCAGCACTAAGAAAGGTGCTTTTCATAGGTAAATTGGTGGCATGGGCTGCAAAAGTAACCAGATAAGCAGTGCTGTCATCGGCGCGATTAATAGTAAATCCCCTTACAAGGGTATCCGTAGAAGCATTTCTATCCAAACGATTATAAACTAACTCGGGAGCATTGGCTTGAAATACAGCCATTGAAGCCGGTTGTAAATCAGCAAGGGAATGGATAATAGCTTGAATTGCTTTACTGGCCAGCCTATCTACCATGGCATGATCGTAATTTCCTGCAATAACGCCACCAGCCAAAGTATTGTCCCAATTGCCAATGCTACTGTGAGAATGTACAGCAGAGAAATATGGGAATGTATTGATTTGATCTTCTTTTATCTTTTTTAAAATTGCATCTTTTACCTCGGGAGGAACAATTAATAAATCGAATGATATAAATGAAATACGAGTAGTACCATTGCTAACAGAAATGACGCGGCAATAAATGCTGTCTGCTACAGCAGTAAAAGTTGCGCGAGGAGTATAACCAACCATGGCTGCTTTTGCAGGAGTAATATTGGTCGCGTGCCAACCGGCCTGCAAATCATTTGTTGGTGAAAATGCCGGAATTTCCAGCTCATTCAATAATGATCGCGTTTGCTGATAATACTTCTGCTCTTTTAGCGGAGTAGTATCAATCGGTTCAATAGCTACTGCCAAAATAAACAGCACCAAGGTCGCAAACACCAATATACTATAGGCTATTTTAATTATAATCTTATTTAATACCATTTAAGCTAACAACTTATGCAGGCCAAAAGTAGTAATATTTAATAGAGTGCTACAATTTGAACCAGAATATCCTGAATTTTACAACTGACTTTATATTGTAAATTTTTATTAACGTTGCTATGAGAATTTTTGTACAAAGCTGGCTCACCAATGATGAAAAAGATTTTTTAGCTCAAAATACGAAAAATCATCAGGTTATTTTTGCCAATGAACTACCATCAGAAGCGAGAAAAGATGCTGCTTACAATTCCCAGATAATTTTTGGTAATATACCGGCTGATTACATTCCCCATTGCCATCATTTACAATGGCTGCAATTAGACTCTACTGGAGTAAATTCATACCTCGATTGCTCCTTTGCGCCTAATTGCGAGGTTACCCACTTAAAAGGCTTTTATGCCAAACCAGTAGCCGAAACTGCTATAGCCGGGATAATGGCATTATATCGTAAGTTGGATGATCTTGTAATACTAAAAGAAGAGAAACGGTGGAACTTCAAAGAGATAAGACCGGCATTGCGTCTTTTACATAATAAACAAGTTTTAATTATTGGTGGTGGTGCAATTGGCCTGCAGATCAAGAAACTACTGGAAGCATTTGATTGTAAAATAACCATTTTTAGTAGAAGTAAACCACCTGCCGATATTAATGAAATTGAAAAGCTTGGTGATGCTATAGCGCTAGCAGATATTGTAATCGGTTGTTTGCCTCAAACCCAGGCTACCATTAATTTGATTAATCGTGATAAGCTGCAGAGATTAAAAGCAGGGGCTATTTTTGTAAATGTTGGACGGGGCACAGCAGTGGATGAAGAGTATTTGATACTAATGTTGAAAGAGAATAAAATAGCGGGAGCAGTAATTGATGTTACTCAAAAAGAACCATTGTCTGATAATCACCCCTGGTGGGATTGCCCCAACACTATTCTTTCCCAACATACCAGTGGTGGATTCATCGACGAAGGAAAACAAAAAGTCATGATTTTTTTAGATAACCTGCAGCGATTTGAAAAAAATGAACCTTTGCAAGGCCTGGTTAATTTTGAAAAAGGCTATTAAAATCAAATGAGAAATTCATGCTTCTTATGATAATAATCTCCTATGATAATTAATTTGCCCCAGGTGATAATTCAAGTGTCCGTAAAGATGCATTAGAAATTGACGAATTGTCATGGTGTCTTTTGTAATAAATCCGGGATCATGAATTTTATGCAGTTGATGATCATCAATTTTTTGCAAAGCATCTGCCAACATTTGTTGGCAATATCCCAATTTTTTCAGTAACTCTTCTTTGCTGATATCATCTCTACCAAATTCGGCCTCACGATCTCTCACATAATCTGTACCGGCTAATTGGTGTCCGATATAATGATTTAAATTACCGATCAAATGTAAACATAGATTTGCAGCTGAATTAGTAATACCGTTTTCGACTCTTTGTAGAGATTTATCATCAGGATATTGAGAAATTTCATTGCTGAGACTATCCAATTCGCGCTGGAAAAGGTGGTTAAGTGTATTTTGAAATTCTTTCATGAGGTTATATTAAAGATAAAATCAAGGTGCATAAAAATATAAGTATTCCAGTGTTTTGGCAAATATACCACTTTATTAATTTCATCAATATTCACATTATTCTTATCCTGATTTTTTTTTCAAAAAAAACTTCGTTAACAAAGTAATTTTCAAAAAATAGTTTTAACTTTACGATGCATTATAAGTGAAAGTGTATTCAACCCTGTTAGAATTTTTATTTTAGTATTAGTTGCATCACCACCTTAATTAATTATCTCAAGGATTTTCCCGGTAATTACTAATGCAGCCCGAAGAAGGAAAGCTTCTTCATGTTATCATTATTATTAAAATTTAATTATTAAAAAATGGAAGGAACTGTAAAGTTTTTCAACAACACAAAAGGTTTTGGTTTTATTAAACCGTCTGACTCTAGTGAAGATGTTTTTGTACACTCTTCTGGTCTTATTGACGAAATTCGTGAAAACGATCGTGTAAAGTATGACCTGGAAAGGGGCAGAAAAGGCATGAATGCCGTGAATGTAGAATTAATTGATTAAGAATTTAAGAAACTAATTATATATTCTTGCAGGCCATCTTAAAAGATGGCCTTTTTTTTGTACCCTTATTTTTCGAAAATAAAAGCATTTAATAAACTTTTAAATTATATACATCAAAATATATCCTACTAAAGCAACTACCAATGAACCTGCAATAACCGGGAGTATATTCATTTTCAAAATAGCATTGTAATCTTCAATACCTGCCACTGCTGCCGCGGCTATTATATTAAACAAACATACAGCGTTTCCTAAAGAGGCACCAGCCAATTGCAGACCTAATATTATTTCGGGTGAAAAATTTAGGCTAATGGCTGCATTGTACTGCACGGGTCCGAATATAATATTAGAAACAGTAGTACTACCGGTGATAAAACTGCCAATCACGCCTATAAACGGGCTAAATAATGGATAAGCATCTCCTGCTGAAACGAATACTGAAGCTATAGCAACGATCATGCTCGGTAAATTTTCTCCTCCACTATTCATCATCAATTGAGTAATGGCCAAAGAGGGAAACAGCACCAGAAATACTGCAAATGTTTTGCTGACCACGGGCTGCAAGTTAATTTGATAATTCTTCACCAAATACAAAGCAAATAAAGCTGAAATAACAAACGGTATCAATGGAGATCTAAATGGTTGTAGCGATGCATTAACATTGGTACCTAATACTTCAGCAAAGGAAATTTTGTAACCAAGAAATTCTGCGAACCAGGGAAAGATTTTGGGAATAAGTAAAATCATTACCAATATTAAATAAGGTAGCCAAGGACGCCAATTAAACTGTTTATTTTTAAATAAGAAAAAATAAGAAAATATTGCCATAAATAGTGCAGCAATGATACCAGTAAGCTCCAACATAAAATATGAGGCAATAGTAAAGGGAATAAAAATGGTAAAATACAGAACCCAACCGTAACCACCAATTTTGTAATTGCTGTCAACTTTGATATAATGATAAATAAAAGCCATAACCAAAACCCCACAAAATAAAATAGCTATGGAAGAATACAAATAAATATTACTAACCGATTGCAGATTTAATTGTAGCGGAAGCTCTAATCCAGCGATTACAGGTGTGCCCACTGCACCTGAAATAGCGAAAAAGCCATCAATGAGTAATACTACAGCTATAGAAAGCACTGCTGGATAGCCCATGGAAATTAATAAAAGCGGCACTATTGCTCCAGGTGTACCAAATCCTGCCACACTTTCAAAAAAAGCAGTGAGAAATATTGCCAGAAAAAAGAAACGGAAATTTTTACTCGGATGAATATTACTCAGAGAATCTTTTATTTGCTCAATGTAGCCTTTTTGCTCCATTACATGGTAAAGTAATACCGCGCCAAATATGATCATCAAAATATTGAGAGTGCCAACAAAGGCACTAAAAACTGCTGCTAAAAAAGTGAGTAACTCGCTACCACTTAAAAAAAACAGAATAATAGAAATGATTAAGCCTACATAAATACCGGCTTTTACCCCTCTGATTATACTAATGATTAATAAGGAAAATATTGGAAAAAAGGATAATAAGCTATAATACTCGGACATACTAATGGCTTAAATGTCATAAAATAATAGCAAACCTATGAAATCAAGTTGCCAGATAAAAACTTATTCTAATTAGCAGTTGTTTTTTGATAGTATATTACCCCTTATAAAGCTGCCCATTACGGAAAGCGTCGGATATAGCTACTGGTATGGCTGCCTCAGCCTGTATAAGTTCTGCTTTAGCTTTTTCTATATTGGCCATCATCTCTTGTTCAAGAGCAACAGCCATCGCCCTTCTTTTTTCTGCTTTTGCTTCAGCAATACGCAAATCGGCTTTGGCCTGATCTATCTGTAAAGTAGCTCCTATATTTTTTCCAACATTGATATCGGAGATATCTATGGATAAAATTTCATATGCTGTACCGGCATCAAGTCCATTTTCAAGCACACTGCGAGAAATATCATCGGGTTTTTCTAGCACGTGCAAATAGCTTGAAGTTGTACCAATGCGAGAAATTATCCCTTGCCCTACCCTGGCTTGAATAGTTTCTTCTCCTGCCCCACCTACCAAGCGCTGAATGTTAGTACGTACAGTTACTTTTGCTTCAGCTATTAGCTGTATACCGTCCACTGCCACTGCTGTAATGGCAGGCACTATGATAATGTAAGGGGTAACCGAAATTTGCACTGCCTTGAGCACATCTCTTCCGGCCAGATCAATGGCAGTAGCCTGTTTAAAGCTCATGTTAAGATTTGCCTTGTCTGCAACAATTAAGGCCTTAATTACATTTTTTAAATTGCCGTTGGCCAGGTAATGCATTTCAAGTTTCTCGCTATTCACTTCCTGTAATCCAGCTTTAACAGCTAAAATAAGTGACCTGACAATAAGCTTAGGCGGTACTTTTCTGAATCGCATAAATACCAAATCCATTAAATTAATTCTAACCCCTGAAAACTGCGCTGTGATCCATAGATTAAGTGGAAAAAGATACAATATAAAGAGTAAGAATAAGAATAATGCACCAATAAGCACTAAAGTTGTAGTAGTAGGCATAAGTAATAAAATTTTTCACCACTAAACTAAGCTTTTTTTAATATACAGAGGTATTTTAATCGGTTTTTATTTTTGAAAGGTTAATGTTAACTATATAATATTTAAAATCAGGGTTTTGTGCATTTCCACAGTTTGTTACTTTTATTTCAGATCAAGCAAAACCCCACCCTTTAAAAGCAACTGGTCAAAATCATGAAAGGTATATCTAGCTTCAGCAAAGATGTCAAGCTTTTGCTGAACGGGAATTACTGCTCCTACACCCAAATTGATACCTATTTCAAATTCGGATTCACTGGTGTTTAACCTGTCATCGGAGGTAGTTATAAGATTTCTTTCGGTGGATATTTGAGAAATGTTAATTCCTGTATAGGGATAAATCTTGAATCCAAATAAACTTAAATTATACTGATAATTGCCGTTGACTTCAAAGCGATTTACAACATGATCTACAAAGGCGCTACTCGTGGTATGTGGCAAAAATATTATTGCATCAAAGTTAAACGAAAAGTCTTCTTGCAATGAATGTATATATTTGATATTGAAACCTATTAAACTTTCAGTACCGATGTTCAATCCTCCTCCTATATGCTGGGCTTTAACAAATCCATTAGTTAGCAAAATAATTATGCAAGTAATGTATATTTTTTTCATAGCTACTCTTTCATAAAAATCTGAGTATAATAAATTCTTCCGTTGTTCAGTCTACAAATTCCGATACCAGTAATATCATGATTCCCTTCCATATTTTTTTTATGGCTGCTACTTCCTATCCAACCATTTACTACACTTTGAGCCGAATGATATCCCAGGGCTACATTTTCGCTACCCCCTCCTCCACCTATGTGCTGTTTTATTCGCTTCACCCTATCTCCAAAGCCATCATGACCGAAAGCAGTAGTGCCTTTAGCCATATTATAACTATGCAACCTTGCTTCTTCTAATATTACCTGGTTCATCTTAAGGCTTTTTAATCCAAGGCTGTTTCTATGAAGGTTTACAAGTTCCAATACTTCGTCTTCCATGGCCAGCGAATATATTCTTTCGTCATTGCCGCAGCTCGAAATTTGTAAAATAATAATCAAAATAATCAGCTTCTTCATCAAATTCATTTTTTGTAAAGATGCCGGATATTTAATTTATTTAAAATTAAAAATTAATGATAATATTACATATCTATAAGCTGGCAAACAATTATGTAAAAAATATTAATCAAAATAAAACTGTTTTTCATTAGCTAATGAATTTTTTTCGTTTTAAAATTTATATAAATTAAGCAAATAATTTAATATTTAACAGAAAACATATACAATCATTAATTTTTTGATAAATATTAACAGCGTAGCCATTTTGAATTCCTTGCGCTATAATTGAAATTTTAAAAATTTTTATACCATATTATTGATTTTCAGAGTACATTATTTATTAAAAAATATTATTCAATATTATTTGCATAATTTACTTACTTCCATACATTTGTAATGGATTTTTAAAGGCTTATTTCTATATTTTCTTAAGCTATTTTAAATGATTAATCATTTAATTATTTAAAAGAAAATCACTTCTAATAGGCGTAATAAAAAAAAGTCTATTAAATCATTAAACTAAACAAGCCCGATTATGGAACGTTACTTGTATTTATCGATGACTCCGGAAGCGCTAATTTCATCAATGCTACCACCGGCAGAATTTGGCAATTATCAAGCTGTGGGTACTAAAAAACGTACTCGCGGTCAAGCCATTTTCTTTGAAGTAGATATTGAAAAAGCTGGAGACTATGTGCCACATGAATATATCGAAAGGCGATGTGTGCCTCATAAAAATGGCTCTCCAAAGCGCTCAGTTTACCTTTCAATATACAGGGTACTGGAAACAATTCCTTTGCAGGCGCTAAAAAACTTATACCTTACTACCGACGATGGAAGGGTTTTAAGTTTAGAACAAGCTGAATATACTCCTTATTCTAACAACTTATTACACCTTTACCAGGAATTGTGCCCTGTAACAGTACGTGTAGCCAGCAATTTGGGACCCACAGATTTTATGGCCCGAGTTACGGATACTTCTCACCATGTGGCAGTTCCCAGGTTGCTCTTTGCTGATTTACTGTTGGGTGATCTTGCCAATGATCCGGTGGGCGGTTTAGCAAATAACCTGCCTTACGCCAATATACCTCACTTGCGCGATTGCCTTATCGACATACACAATAAAGAAAACAAGCTTACCAAAACTGTGATTCGATTTATGAAGGGTGAGTTTTTGTACCGCACTACCAATAATGGCTTCTTTGTTGGCGATCAGAAAACCATGCTATTTTATCCTTTCCCTAGCAAAGAAGAGTTGGAAGAAAAGCATTATACTTGGTGGCGCTCTGCTCAGCTTCTTGGTTTCTAAATTTTAATAAAAAACTTTACTTAAAAAGATAACAATTATGATCGGTATATTTTGGATAATTCCTATAACAGCCATTCTGGCGCTAGCTTTTGCCTTGTACTTTTACACTGCTGTAAAAAAAGAAGAAGAAGGTACTGATATGATGAAAAAAATAGCCAAGCACGTTTCAACAGGCGCAATGGCATACCTATGGCAACAATACAAAATTGTACTTGTATTTTTCATCATTTTATTCATCATTTTTGCAATATTGGCTTATGGCTTTCAATTACAAAACCCCTGGGTTCCATTTGCTTTCATTACCGGAGGTTTTTTCTCGGGTCTGGCCGGCTTTTTTGGTATGAAAACTGCTACAATGGCATCCGCCCGAACTGCTAATGCTGCCCGTAAATCGCTTGACAAGGGATTGAAAGTAGCTTTTAGAAGCGGTGCAGTAATGGGTCTGGTAGTAGTAGGGCTTGCATTACTCGATATTTCTGTATGGTTTTATGTACTTGACATCTTTTATCCCATTACTGACACGCACAACATGATGATCATAACTACTACCATGCTTACATTCGGCATGGGAGCTTCAGCTCAAGCCCTTTTTGCTCGTGTGGGTGGTGGTATATTTACTAAGGCTGCTGATGTGGGAGCCGACCTGGTAGGTAAAGTAGAAGCCGGTATTCCGGAAGATGATCCTCGCAATCCGGCAACTATTGCCGATAATGTGGGTGATAACGTGGGCGATGTAGCTGGTATGGGTGCAGACCTATACGAATCTTATGCAGGATCGATACTGGCAACTGCGGCGTTAGGTGCTGCAGCATTTCTCAACAACAGTGAGATGCAAATCAAAGCAGTTATGGCACCTATGCTTATAGCTTCTATTGGCATTGTACTGTCTATTATTGGAATATACATGGTACGTACCAAAGAAGGCGCTACTCAAAAGCAGCTGTTAGGTTCATTAGGACGTGGTGTTAATGTTAGTTCAGTTTTAATTGTAGTCGGCTCTTTTATACTGCTTTATTTCTTTGAATTAGAAAACTGGGTAGGAATTTGGGGAGCTATTGTTACAGGATTAATTGTTGGAATAATAATTGGTCGGGCAACTGAATATTTTACTTCAGAAGAATACAAACCTACCCAGAAGATTGCCGATAGCGCTGAAACCGGTCCTGCCACTGTTATTATTTCCGGCTTAGGTTATGGCATGATATCTACGGTAGTGCCTGTATTAGCAGTAGTTACAGGTATTATCCTGGCCTACATATTTGCCGCGGGAGGTGACTTAAATAATATGGGTATGGGTCTTTATGGAATTGGTATCGCCGCGGTAGGTATGCTTTCAACATTAGGTATAACCCTGGCTACTGATGCTTACGGTCCAATAGCTGACAATGCAGGAGGAAATGCTGAAATGAGTGAACTAGGACCAGAAGTACGAAAAAGAACAGATGCACTGGACAGTTTAGGAAATACAACCGCGGCCACTGGTAAAGGTTTTGCTATAGGTTCTGCTGCCTTAACTGCCTTGGCTTTACTAGCTTCTTACATTGAAGAACTCAAAATTGGTATTGATCGGCTTATGCAAAGTGCTGAAAGTTATGTATTCCCCAACGGTGCTGAAATTTTTACGCGGGAAGAACTTAATAATCTACACATAAGTGAATTTATGTACTACTTTGAAGTACACCTGATGAATCCGA
This sequence comes from uncultured Roseivirgaceae bacterium, assembly GCA_964592475.1. GTDB lineage: Bacteria > Bacteroidota > Bacteroidia > Cytophagales > Cyclobacteriaceae > CAZQEZ01. Next base: position 10,451 of record CAZQEZ010000006.1, on the reverse strand, counting down.
AAGTGCTCGTTGGCATTTTTATAGGCTCTATGATGGCATTTTTATTCTGCGGCCTTACCATGAATGCCGTTGGTCGTGCTGCCGCCAAAATGGTAGATGAAGTGCGCCGCCAATTTAAAACTATCGCTGGCATTATGGAAGGAAAAGCCGAGCCAGACTATGCTCGCTGTGTGGAAATTTCAACCAAAGGCGCACAGGCAGAAATGGTATTACCCTCCTTATTGGCTATATTGGTACCTATTGCAGTTGGTTTAATATTTGGTGTTAGTGGTGCAGTAGGATTATTGGTAGGTGGCTTAGGAGCCGGATTTGTATTGGCCGTGTTTATGGCAAACTCTGGCGGAGCCTGGGATAATGCAAAAAAATATATTGAAACAGGTCATAAAGGTGGTAAAGGCTCAGAAGCTCATAAAGCTGCTGTGATTGGCGATACTGTTGGTGATCCTTTTAAAGACACTTCCGGGCCTAGTTTAAACATCCTTATCAAACTAATGAGCATGGTTACCATAGTAATGGCAGGTGTAACTGTTGCCTTTAGCCTACTATGATCATTTATGAAATAGGTTACCACATGTGGCAACCTATTTCATTTATCCTCATCTTTTATAATGCTACGGAAAAAACTACTTAAACGATCCAAGTCCCCCTTTCCCGTGGGCAAATCCAACGACAGTTTTTTATTGTCCTCGTAAATGGTAAATAATAAGTCAGTTAAGTCCTGTTCCGGATTACAAGTAAATTCTTCTTCCTTTTCAGCTTTCAATTGTTTTAATTCATTAATATTCTGAGTTAGTTTTTGAGGCAGTAACGAAAGCAGATTATCTAATTGCATGGGAGGTATTTCCTGATAATAAATAATCCAATTTGCTGCCAGTACCAGCCTCAACGTATAAAAATAATCTTTTAATGTAATGGATTCAGCTTCGCCAATTCTGGTTAAAAACTTATTTGCTATTTCTTGATAGTAATTAACTGCTGCGGAAGGTGAAAAGAAATAGTAAGCCAGTTTGTGCAAACCCTCTAAAAAATTTGGAACTTGCTTATAAATAATTGGTGATTGTATCCATTCAAAAATAGTTGTATTTGATTTGGACAAGAGCATCAGTGTTCTACGCAATTCCCATCCTGACAAATCCAGATCTTCCTCCAGTTGTGCAATTACTTCCGGTTGCTCATGTAAATTCAGATACCAGTTGAGGTCATGTTTATAAATAATACGGATGTCATAATCGCTATTTTTGCTGGGAAATCCCCGGGCTCTAGATCCTGATTCGCAAGCAAATAAAATAGACACCTTATTATCTTGAGCTATTTTATCTAAAAAATTTCGTATCTTGTTTTGCATATCCAGATTTTAAAAAAACTATTCATATTTCCATTTCAATAGCCAGGGATCTTCTGTTTGCTTTTTAAAATAGAAGGTGTCAAATCAGTCCAGCTTACCAATTCAGACCTGAACTCCATTTCGTGTTTTTCAAAAGGATGATAAATAATGAATGGTGATTTAGGACCCGGTTCGTACTGAGTAGTTTTTGCCCCCGGAAATGCCATCCCATGATCTACAATATAGATTATCATGGTATTATTGATGTTTAGACATGTTTTCTAAGGTAAGCATAAGCGCGTGCGTACCCTTTTTCCCATGCCCTTGCGCTTTGGTTGCCATATAAATTTGATGAACCAAGGCAAGGCCCGGAAGAGATAAGTCCATTTGATTAGCCTCTTTTAACGCAATGCCCATATCTTTAATAAAATGGTCAACAAAAAATCCAGGATCAAAATTTTTATCAACAATTCGAGGTGCCAGATTATCCAATGTCCAGCAACCTGCTGCACCTTTACTGATTGAGGTTAACATGGTTTTTAAGTCCAGTCCTGCTTTACTGCCATACAATAAGCTTTCACAAACTCCAATCATAGTACCAGCGATAGTTATTTGATTGCACATTTTTGTATGTTGCCCCGATCCTGCCGGACCTTGGTAAGCTATATTTTTTCCCAATAATTTAAAAATTGGCATCAGGTTATCCACGGCCTCTTTTTCACCTCCAATCATAATCGAAAGGGTGCCATTTTCAGCTCCCACGTCTCCGCCAGAAACTGGCGCATCTATACTTATACATGCTTTATTTCCTGCTTCTTTAGCAATTTTTTCAGCCAGAGAAGGCTTTGTAGTAGTCATATCCACCAAAATTTTATCTTTCATTTGGGCTGCAAAAATTCCCTCTTTACCAAAATACACCTGCTCAACATCTTTCGGATAGCCCACAATAGTAAATATGACATCTGCCTTCATGGCAACTTCCTTAGGATTTTCACACCATTTGGCACCCTCATCTACCAATGGCTGTGCCTTTTCTTTGGTTCTGTTAAATACAAAACCTTGATAACCGCTCTTCAAAATATGTGAAAACATGTGCTTTCCCATCACTCCAGTACCTATCCATCCTATTTTTGTTTCCTGTGGTTTGATATTTCTTGGTGCCATTTTATTAAAAATTAGTAAATTGAAAAAATGATTATACAAATCAAAAAGAATTGAAGCAAAAAAGCAAAATATTAAACTTTTAATTAAAAAATCCCACCAATGAAAAATGTGTCTGATTTTTTGTGATATTTTACTGACAAAATGGCATTTTTAGCCAAACATTTAGTAATTTTGTAGCTTAAAATTTGAAAAATGAATATGACAAATCTTATTAAAGACATAGACATACTTGTCGATAAAAAAGGAACTGATGAAGCTTGTGAAACTGTAAAAGTGAGTAAAGAACAAAAAACCGGAAAAAAAAGAAAGCTTTACATTGAAAGCTATGGCTGTCAGATGAATTTTTCTGATAGTGAAATTGTATCTTCCATCATGCAAAAGGGAGGATTTGATACTACGGCAGATTTTGAACAAGCAGATGCCATTTTTATCAATACTTGTTCAATTAGAGATAAGGCAGAGCAAACCGTAAGAAAAAGACTTTCGGTATTTAATGCTGCAAAAAGAAAAAAGCCTGCAATGATCATTGGAGTATTGGGTTGTATGGCAGAAAGACTAAAAACGAAATTGCTTGAAGAAGAAAAAGTAGTAGATATTGTAGCAGGTCCGGATTCTTATAGAGATTTGCCTCAATTAGTTAGTCAGGTAGACGACGGACAAAAAGCAGTAAATGTATTTCTGTCAAGAGAAGAAACCTATGCCGATGTAAGTCCTGTGAGGTTAAACTCTAATGGAGTAACCGCCTTTATTTCTATAATGCGTGGCTGTGATAACATGTGCTCTTTTTGTGTGGTACCATTTACTCGCGGACGAGAACGCAGTAGAGATGCCCTCTCTATTGTAAATGAGGCTACAGATCTATATAACAAAGGATACCGTGAATTAACACTGCTGGGTCAAAATGTGGATAGTTATAAATGGGTAAGTGATACCAATGATGAAAAAGTAAACTTTGCCGAATTATTGGAAAAAGTAGCGCTAGTAAATCCTGATTTGAGAATCAGGTTCAGCACCTCTCATCCCAAAGATATTACTGATGAGGTACTGCATACAATGAAAAAATATGAAAATATTTGTAAATACATTCATTTACCTGCCCAAAGCGGTAATACCAGAGTGCTGGAAATAATGAATAGGACCTATACACGTGAATGGTATATGGAACGTGTAGATGCTATTCGTAGGATACTAGGTGAGGAATGTGGTATCTCTTCTGATATGATTGCCGGTTTCTGTACCGAAACCGAAGAAGAACATCAGGACACGCTTTCTTTGATGGATTATGTAAAATACGATTTTAGCTACATGTTCATGTATTCGGAACGGCCAGGCACCTATGCTGCCAAAAAATACAAAGATGATATTCCACTTGCCATTAAAAAAAGAAGATTGCAGGAAATTATCAATAAACAAAATGAGTTGTCCTTACAAAGAAATAAGCTAAACATTAACAAGGTGCATAAAGTGTTAATCGTAGGCGCATCAAAACGTTCGGATGAACAATTGCAAGGCCGCAATAGCGCCAATAAAGTGATCGTTTTCCCCAGAAAAAATTACCAACCTGGCGACTATATTAATGTATTGGTAACTGACTGCACCACAGGCACTTTGATAGGGAAAGCAATAGAAGAAAAAGAAGTTGCTGTATGAGAGAACAGGAAATACAATCCATAAAACAACGCTTTGAAATCATTGGTAATTCTCACTTACTTAATCATGCAATACAGGTAGCTACCCAGGTTGCTCCTACCGATATGACTGTACTTATTACCGGAGAAAGTGGAAGCGGCAAGGAATCATTTTCAAAAATAATTCATTCCCTCAGTACACGTAAACACGGTCAATTTATCGCGATTAATTGTGGGGCAATTCCTGAAGGCACAATAGATTCAGAACTTTTCGGTCATGAAAAAGGATCTTTTACCGGTGCTCACGATACTCGCAAAGGGTATTTTGAAGTAACCAATGGCGGAACCATTTTTCTAGACGAAATTGCCGAAACCCCTCTTAATACTCAAGCAAGACTACTACGGGTTCTAGAATCAGGAGAATTTATAAAAGTAGGATCTTCCAAAGTACAAAAAACTGATGTTCGTATAGTAGCAGCGACTAATAAAAATCTGTTAGAATCAGTGCAAAAGGGTAAATTTAGAGAAGACTTGTATTATCGCTTAAGCACTGTTCCTATTTATGTGCCTCCGTTGCGCGAAAGAGGAGAAGATATTGTACTACTATTTAGAAAATTTGCTTCTGATTTTTCTGAAAAATATCGCACAAAGCCCTTACATTTAACCGAAGACGCTAAGCGAGTAATAATGAAATACAGCTTTCCAGGCAATATAAGGCAATTAAAAAACCTGGTGGAGCAAATTTCGGTTCTGGAGTTAAATCGTGAAATTAATTCAGAGACTTTATTGAGGTATTTACCGAGTGAAAACAGTATGGTTCCCGCATTGTATAGCGAACAAAAAGAGGCGGAGTCAAAATTTACAGAACGAGATTTGCTTTATAAAGTACTTTTTGAAATGCGCAATGACATGACCGAGCTGAAAAAACTAGTTCTGCAAATGTTGCAAAAAGGTGACTATAGTGATGATATGCTAGAGGATAATGAAGACCTTTTTCGTAATATCGATCATAAATCAAAAGATGCTGAGAGCCTGGAAAACCAATACATGCTCGAAGAGCACAATAGAAAGCATGCTCATGCTTTTGAAATTTCACCCATTAATCAAGAAAAAAATAATCAGCAAAAATTTGCCTCGGTTCCGGAAGATGATGATAATATTGAAGATATTGTACATATAACAGAAAATGACGAATCATTATCTTTAGAAAAGAAGGAAAAAGAACTTATTATCAAGGCTTTGCGCAAAAATAATAATAAAAGAAAATACGCGGCACAAGATTTGGGGATTTCCGAACGTACTTTGTATAGAAAAATAAAACAGTATGAATTGGATAACAGCTAAGGTAAGGTTTATACTATTAATATTACTATTTTTGGCATTTTTGTCAGGTTGTGGTATATATTCTTTCTCAGGAATCGCTATCGATTATAATAAAATAAAAACCATTTCAATCCAGAGATTTTACGATGAAGCCAATGGAGGCCCTCCTAACCTGGCTCAGCTATTCACCGAAAACCTTAGAGATTATTACCAACAGAACACGCAACTTACACTTGAAAGTTCTAGTGGCGATTTGCAGTTGTCAGGAAGTATAACTGGTTATAACTTTAGCCCCGTAGCACCTGTATCATCTGGTAGTCCTACGGAGGCCGATGTGGCAGGTTTGCAGCGTTTGACTATACGGGTTCAGGTAAATTATGTAAATTTGATTGAACCCGAGACTAGTTTCGAAAAATCTTTTTCTTTCTATGATGACTACAACCCAGATACCCAGGAGTTGTCAGCTGTAGAAGATGAACTGATTGAAACGATTAATGAACAAATAATTTATGATATTTTTAATGCTACGGTAGCCAATTGGTAATTATTAGTAAGTACATTGATATTAAGATTTTATAAATATAAACTGAAGGATATATTGTGGAAAAGGAGAAAATTGTCGACTTAATAAGAAACCCACAAAATTTAGGTAGAGAGGATATTTACACTTTGGAAAAATGGGTGATTCAATATCCCTATTTTCAACTTGGGCACATTTTAATAGCTAAAATCGCTAATGACAATAAAATACCCAATAAAGAAGTAAAATTAAATTATGCAGCTATATATTCTCCCAATCGTGGAGTTTTAAAAAGGATTATATTGAGTAGTTTATCTGATATTCCTCAATTCACTGCCAATAGCAATTTACCTAAACAATCGGGTTCTAATGCAATAAATAACCCTCAATTTAGCGAGCCTGTTAGTGAAGAACTAAAAATAAAAAATGATCATTATAATCAAAAATTGAGAGAAGAATATCTTTTAAAAAGAGAAAAACACGAAGCAAAGTCAAAAACCGAAGTAAGAGAAGATGAAATACCTGCCCCTAAAGTAAACCAAGATTTAGTAAATGAAGTGTTGGCAAATTTAGAAAAAGCAAAAAAGCTTAAAAAAGAATTTTTAGACAGAGAAAAAATTGACGAAGCATATACCTCTTCTACTCCCTCCAATGATCAGCAATCCTCAGATATTGAAACCTCAGAAGAAGAAACAATTGAAGATGATGACAATGTTTCCGCATCCAAACAACGGGACTTGATTGACACTTTCATTGAGAACGAAAAGGATTTAGGCAAAATCAAGCCTCGCCAAAGCAACGAGAATCATGAAGACCTCTCAGAAAGAAGCACTTCATTATCGGATGACATGGTTTCAGAAAACTTGGCCTCTATTTTGCAAAAGCAAGGTAAAAAAGAGAAAGCAATTGATATTTATAAAAAATTAATTTGGAAATTTCCACAAAAAAGGACTTACTTTGCAACTTTAATTGAAGAATTGAAAAATAACTAATAAAACATGTTTGAATTTCTTATTATTTTAGCCTTGATTACGGCTGTATTATTGGTGTTGGTTGTTTTAGCACAAAACTCAAAAGGAGGAGGACTGTCGAGCCAATTTGGTGGGAGTGGATCCAGTCAATTGATGGGCGTAAAACGAACAACAGATTTATTAGAAAAATTGACCTGGGGATTAGCAATTGCACTATTCGTGTTTTCACTTAGTTCTAGTTTTATGATTCCCGAGTATGCACAAGAACAAGGAGTATCCAGTCCTAACTTAGAAAAAGCCAGAGATAGAGCTAATTTACCTGGTTTAGACACAGAATTAACTAACCCGGAACTAGACACTACTGGAGGAGTTGAAAATTTCAATGAGGAAGATATTCTGGATTTGGAAGAACAACAATAGTTGGAAAAACTTCAAAAAACAAATAAACTAGCCGGGTATCACCCGGCTTTTTTTATGCAGCTGTATTTATGTTTTTAACCAATAAACGTTTTGCTATAGGTAAAAAGGTTTGTTCAAATGGCAAATTTACTTTGGCAGATATAAGATAAGTTGCCGGATTTGGCATAAACTTATATTTTCTAATTAATTCTAATTTAATTGACTCATAAGTACTGTTAATTGACTTTGGTACCGTTTCAAGGTATTCGGTGTTTACTGCGCGGTAAGTTTCATCGGCACTTTCAAAAACGGTAACTAAATATTTATACACTTCCAGGTCCGTTTTTACACTTTGATTTAGCAATAAATAACCCTCCTTGGCATATAAAGGAGATAATCCAATCGTTTGAATTTCTACTTTTTCTTCTACAAATTCATAAATACCTTTTCCTTCTTCCAGCAGATCTTTAAATCTGGTAAGGGCGAAGTCAATAATCTCTTCCATTTCACTCATTATCTCATCGTCTTCGATAATCGACTTATAGCTAACCTTTAATTTTTCGAAATCAGCTTTGCTGATCACTTTAGGAAAGTTTTCATAAATTAATTGCTTGTTCTCTTTAATCGACAGCAAGTTACGATAGTGAAAAACCAGGTCTGACAAAAAGGGGTACAAGATATGACCTTGGAAATTTTGTCTGACATCTTTTAAGTAGGCCAGCATTATATACTTCTTATATTCAAAATCAATCAGGCCTTCTGTTAACCAATCCTTAGGTAATTCAGTCATAAATTTATAATTTTTAAAACCTTGCGGCAATATATTAAGAAAAATGTAATTAGTCAAGCCTTTTTACGATAATGTCAGGTTTTTTAAAACATTGCAGTATTTTAACCCGATTATCTGCAAAAATGTCAGCATTACTGAAAAAATTACTGCATCGTGCCGTTTGGCACATTAAATGCAATTGGCCTCATGGTAATTTTTAAATAGTAATTCTTTAAACTAAAACATAGAAAGAAAAATGTCTAAAGTAAACATTAAACCTTTAGCAGACAGGGTTCTGGTAGAACCAGCTGCAGCGGAAGAAAAAACAGCCTCAGGTATTATCATTCCTGATACTGCCAAAGAAAAACCTCAAAAAGGAAACGTGATAGCCGTAGGTAATGGCAAAAAAGATGAGCCGCTTACAGTAAAAGAAGGCGATCAGGTACTTTATGGTAAATATTCAGGAACTGAAGTAACCATTGAGGGCAAAGATTATTTAATTATGCGAGAATCTGACATTTTCGCCATTGTATAATCCAATTTTTACAATCATTTTTTGAAAACAACAAATTTAAAATATTAATTTATTATGGCTAAAGAAATATTATTCGATAGTGAAGCTAGAAATAAGCTAAAAGAAGGAGTTGCAACTATTGCAGATGCAGTAAAAGTAACTCTTGGACCAAAGGGAAGAAATGTAATTCTTGATAAAAAATTCGGTGCACCTACTGTTACCAAAGATGGTGTAACTGTAGCAAAAGACATTGAATTAAAAGATCCAATCAAAAACATGGGCGCTCAGTTAGTAAAAGAGGTTGCCTCTAAAACTGCTGATAACGCGGGTGATGGTACTACTACTGCTACTGTTTTAACACAGGCAATATTTGCTAGAGGAATCAAAAATGTGGCTGCAGGTGCCAATCCAATGGATTTGAAAAGAGGTATTGATAAAGCTGTGGCTGCTGTAGTAGAAAACTTAAGAGCACAATCAAAAACCATCAGCGGCAACAATGAAATTTCTCAAGTAGCTGCCATTTCTGCAAATAATGATCCGGAGATTGGTAAAATGATTGCCGATGCCATGGAGCAAGTGGGTACAGATGGTGTAATTACCGTAGAGGAAGCAAAAGGTACTGAAACTGAAATCAAGACTGTAGAAGGTATGCAGTTTGATCGCGGATATTTATCTCCATATTTCGTGACCAATACCGAGAAAATGGAAGCTGAGTTAGAAAATCCGTATATTCTTATTTATGATAAAAAAATATCGACCATGAAAGAATTACTGCCAATATTAGAAGCAGTAGCTCAAACAGGTCGTCCATTGATTATTGTATCTGAAGATGTAGACGGTGAAGCCCTTGCTACTTTGGTAGTAAATAAAATAAGAGGTGCATTAAAAATTGCTGCAGTTAAAGCTCCTGGCTTTGGCGATAGAAGAAAAGCAATGTTAGAAGATATTGCAATATTAACTGGCGGTACCGTAATTTCTGAAGAAAGAGGTTACAAACTAGAAAGTGCTACCATTGAATACTTGGGACAGGCCGAAAAAATAAATATCGATAAAGATAATACTACTATCGTAAATGGCGCGGGAAGCTCTGAAGATATTCAGGCACGAATCGGACAAATTAAGTCTCAAATTGAAAATACTACTTCTGATTACGACAGAGAAAAATTGCAAGAGAGACTTGCTAAACTATCTGGTGGTGTAGCTATTCTTTATATAGGAGCTGCTACTGAAGTAGAAATGAAAGAGAAAAAAGATAGAGTAGATGATGCATTACATGCAACCAGGGCTGCAGTAGAAGAAGGTGTAGTTGCCGGTGGTGGTGTAGCATTAATCAGAGCATTAGATGCACTTGATTCCCTAAACACTGACAATCTCGATCAGGAAACAGGATTAAAAATAGTGCGTCATGCACTAGAGTATCCTCTACGAGTAATAGTAGAAAATGCTGGTATGGAAGGCAGTGTAGTGGTACAGAAAGTACGTGAAGGAAAAGGCGATTATGGTTATAATGCACGTGAAGACAAATATGAAAATTTATTTGCCGCTGGTATTATTGATCCTACAAAAGTAACTCGTTTAGCACTTGAAAATGCTGCTTCTATTGCTGCTTTATTATTGACTACTGAATGTGTAATTGCCGATCAGGAAGAAGATGATAAAGCTCCAGCTCCTGCAGGTCCTCCTATGGGCGGCGGAATGGGCGGCATGATGTAAAATGAGCTTAGTAATATAATTATTAAGAGCCGGTTAGTGATAGCCGGCTTTTTTTATTTCCTTTTTTATATCAATTTTCCACAAAACCATTAAGTCAAATTTTCTGGTTCTATGTGAAATTGTGTG
>CAZQEZ010000005.1:47806-60856 GCA_964592475.1 uncultured Roseivirgaceae bacterium | reverse complement strand
TAGCGGTAAAGATAGCATCCTTCAAAAAATAACCAACGGAAAGCATGATAAACAAAATAGCTGCAGCAGCTTGTAAAGGCTTCCAGTCTAATTTTCGTCTTTTTTCTTTATGCTTATTTCTCCTGGTTGACCATATTTCATTTTTGCTCAGGTTAAATTCTTGGTCAGAAGACTTTTGATGGTGCCAATAGTGTTGTAAAGAATGAAAAACCTTTACATTAGATTCATCTTCCTTAAGCCAATTTTCAAAGACTTTATTTTCTTCAACCGAGGCCTTCCCTTGAAGTATACGAATCAATATTTTATCAATATTATTGGTCATTCATGCAGATTTGTAATAAAGACTATTGCCGAGACTATTTCCCTACCACCAAACTAAATAAATGTAATATTTTCATGTAAATGATATTCATATGATAATATTACCATTTCTATTGATCTAATATTAAAAATATTATAATTGAATAAAGGGTTTAAGAAGGAAGATAGGTTGTAGAATTACTATCTTTTTGTTCAGCATCTTTATAATAACGATTTAATGCCTCCCGCAAAGATTTCATGGCCAAAGACATTTGTTTTTCTACCCCTTTTACAGATAAATCAAGGTTTTCAGCCACTTGCTTGTAGCTCAAATTTTCTTCTTTGATCATTTCAAAAATAATTTTTCTCTTGGTAGGAAATTGATCAATTTCACTTTCAATTATCTCCAATATTTCCTTTTCGATCATTGTGGTTTCAGGATTAATATTGGAAACTGTTACTCGTAAATCAGGCTTATCAATAAATTTATCTTGAAGTTTTTTTTGGTAAGATAATGCTTGATTTTTAGTAGCAATAAAAAAGTAATTGTCGGGATTTTTAATATTTGCAATTTTTTTACCCTGATCAAGAAATTTCATGAAAACTTCCGATACTACGTCATCAGCATAAGTGTAGGCACCCAAATAAAACGCGGCTGCCTTGAGCAATTTTTGATAATAAGCATCAAAAATAATATCAAATGCTGCCTTATCATTCCTAATAATCCTTTTACACAGCTGGTAATAATGTTGGTTGTCCAAAATTAAATAGATATTTATATAGACTTAACAAATGAATGAAAAGTAATGTTAAAATTCAAAACCATTTATCACTAATTTGTAACTAAAAAAACACTTCTTTTTTCCTTTTGGAAAATAATTTCGGACTGATAATTTGCTTTTACAGAGGACATATAAAACAGAATTAAGATAATTTGTCTATCTTTGCTAATTAGAATGATAATAATGACGGCTTTTCTGATTGAATCGAAAGCCTAAATGCCCTCCACAGGATATAAGCTCACCATTTAGTGAGTTCATCCATTTAAAGCTGTGAATTTCTGCTGTTAAAAAAGGATTGCACTAGATAACTTACCCGTCATTGCTCATTTACTTTTGCAGAAATTATAAAAATACTTATGACATTTGAACAATTAGAAATTATTGAACCCATCCAAAAAGCGTTAAAAGCTGAGGGATATGTTCAACCTACTCCTATCCAGGAGCAATCGATACCAATTTTATTAAAAAATAAAGACTTGCTTGGTTGTGCCCAAACCGGCACAGGTAAAACCGCTGCTTTTGCTATTCCAATTTTGCAGCAATTGTACAAAAACCCGGTAAAAGCCAGAAGAACTGGCGAAGTGGCTGCTTTAATTGTAACCCCCACTCGCGAACTGGCTATTCAAATTGCTGAAAGTTTCGATGCCTATGGTAAATATACCGGCATCAAAAATACCGTGATCTTTGGCGGGGTAAAACAAGGGGCTCAAACCATGGCATTGAAAAGAGGTGTTGAAGTTTTAATAGCTACTCCGGGAAGACTACTGGATTTAATTTCCCAAGGTTATATAAGCCTTGGAAAGTTACAATATTTTGTGCTTGACGAAGCGGATCGTATGCTGGACATGGGCTTCATTCACGATGTAAAAAAAATAATCGCCAAATTACCAACCAGGCGACAATCGCTTTTTTTCTCTGCTACTATGGCTCCCCCCATTATTGAATTATCACAAAAAATATTGGGCAATCCTGAAAAAGTAACCATACAGCCTGAGCAAACAACTGCCGAAAAAGTGCAGCAAGCCATCTATTTTGTTGATAAGAAAAATAAAATCCAATTGCTTAATCATCTATTGGAGAATGGTATAAATGATTCGGTGCTGGTATTTTCGCGAACCAAACACGGGGCCAACAAAATTGTAAAGATGCTGGATCGAACAGGTGTTAAAGCAAGCGCCATACACGGTAATAAATCTCAAAATGCAAGACAGCAGGCTTTGAGCGACTTTAAAAATAATAAGCTTAAAGTACTGGTTGCCACCGACATAGCAGCCAGGGGCATTGATATCGATGAATTATCTTTTGTAGTCAATTACGACCTTCCCAATGTGCCTGAAACTTACGTGCATAGAATAGGCCGGACCGGAAGAGCCGGTGCCAGTGGATTAGCCGTATCATTTTGCGATGCTGAAGAAAAAGCTTATCTGCGTGATATTCAAAAGCTGATTGGGCAAAAAATTCCGGTAGCGAAGGAGCATCCTTTTCCACTTACTGATGAGGAAAAAGATGTTGTAGAAAGGGGAAATATAAAATCAATTAATAAGCCAAACCAGCAACAAAGAAAAGGAAAAAATAGTGGCAACTATCAGGCTAAGAAAAAACAAAAACAATGGCGCAATAGCTAGGATGATGTTAGTAGTGGGTTGTTTCTGCCACAAAAAAAGTCATCCAAATAGAAATTTATTCTTTGACTTTGGAGGTTGCAGCATTGGCACATGCGACATGCGTGCGTAAGCTAGTGGAGATGATTTTCTCAATCACTTTATTCCCTATAATTTACTTAATTTTTTCACCATACATTTTAAGGTATTGCCATCAACCTCTCCTTAAGTTTCAAGTTCATAAACAGAATTGATTTGATTTTTATCTTGTTGCCATCTCCGGAAAGGATTAATTTAAAAGGATCAAATCTAAAAGTTTTATCTTCATACTCTGCATAAATACCATTCTGTCTAATATATTCACCTAAAAAACTCATAGACTTTTTTTATATTGCATCACCAGACTTTAAGTCTAATAACCTGGAAATAAGATCTGATTTGATTCCATCGGCGAAAGCCTGATATATTTCAGATTCTTCCTGCCTGGTCAATTTTTTAGATTTATTTTGTTGACTTACTACAAACATCTGTTTAGTTAGTGATGTCGCATTCTGAAAATAAGGTGACTCATAATTTACTTCTACTGACGTATAAAGAGTAGTGTTAATATGAAAAATCAAGGCATCTATATATGGTTTTAAATATTCCATTGCCTGCCGCGAAAGCTCATCTTGATCAACATTAAAATTATTATTTTTTAATATTACTGAGTTTATACTTTTTCTAATGAAATTGTCATAACGATTATCAATTTCAGCCAATAATACTGTAGCTTGCTCTCCTGCCTTTTTAGAATCTTTATTGCTAAAATAAAGGGCAATTGCTACTATCAAAAGCACAACAATAATAAAATAGATCATAACGCAAATTAATTAAAATTCCCTTTATTTTCAAACGAAGGTTGCCACCATTGGCTGATCTTATTTTTTAATTCAGCAACTTTGTCCGGAAACCCATCAGCCAAATTAATTTTCTCGAAAGGATCTTGAATAATGTGATACAATTCCGTTTCCTGATCGGGCAAGTTTCTGTTGCTGGGTACTATCAGCTTCCATTCACCCTCAACAACTATTCTGTATTTTAAGCTTAAAGTAGGCTCTTGTACACTTTCAATATCGTGAGCAAAAACTTCACTGAATATCTTATTTCTTATTTGCAAACTGTCAGTGGCTAATAAACTAATACCTTGCATGCTTTCAGGCTGGGAAATTTTCAAAATGTCTAAAACTGTAGGCACCATATCGATGCTACTGACCAGCGTACTGGTATCCATTTGTGCTTCAATTTTGACAGGCCATTTTACCATGATTGGCGTACGAATGCCTAAGTCATATGGTGCCCTCTTAGAGCCTTCCTGATATCTGTTGGCTTTGTTACGATCCTGTAACCAACCATTGTCACAGACATAAAAAATGATAGTATTTTCACTCATGCCTTGTTGTTGCAAATGGTCTAGCAACTGACCTACAGTGTTATCAAACCACTCACAGTTGGCATAATAACGTGCAACAGGCTCAGAATCAACCTTGTCCAAATACTTTTGCAACAAACTATCGGGTGGATTATGTGGAGTATGTGGCAAAAAAGGTGCATACCAAAGGAAAAACGGTTTATTTTCCTGCTGAGACTTATCTATAAAACTGTAAATAGTATCCATTTCTTCCCGGCCTATGGTCAACCCTTCATCCCCATGCCGACCTCCTTTGGCAGGGTCGCCATGGGTCATTCCGTAATCAAATCCTCCATCTTTGTAGCTGCCTATCCACCATTTGCCAGTTTGCATGCTCAGGTATCCTTCCCGAGCTAAAATATTTGATAGCAATGGCAGCTGTTTAAAATTATCAATTAATGTATCGAAATGTAATTTTCTTTGCTTTAGCCATTCTTCAGTATATTTTTTTCCTTCGAAATTAAAAGTAGGATCGTTTCCAGTAATGCCATGTTGATGTGGATATAACCCTGTAATCATCGAGGCCAGGG
This sequence comes from uncultured Roseivirgaceae bacterium, assembly GCA_964592475.1. GTDB lineage: Bacteria > Bacteroidota > Bacteroidia > Cytophagales > Cyclobacteriaceae > CAZQEZ01. Next base: position 56,193 of record CAZQEZ010000005.1, on the reverse strand, counting down.
ATGGACTGCACAAAGGAGCCGTTACATAGCCCCGGGTATAAGTCAGACTTTGTGCAGCCAGTTCATCTATCTTCGGTGTTTCAATCTGCTCATGACCCATAAAACCGTAATCATTCCAGGCCTGGTCATCAGAAAGAATGAAAACAATATTGGGTCTTTTGTTAGCCTGTTTGGTCTGGCTATTTTGTTTACAACCAGAAAATATAAGCACGAAAACAACTGTTAAAATTCCTAAATTTTTCATATCGTTATATCTACCTCTTCACCACAATGATGTAATGCCCAGCGTACCGACCAACTGGTAAACGCGGCAAAATTACCATCCTTATACTTTCTTTCTGAACCGGGTAACGATTTATTTTTTTCCAATACCTGTTGCAACACCGGCACTAATGGTTTGGCTTTTTCTCCAATTAATTCCGTAGACCTGGCGGCCATCAATGCTACCCAGGGACGATCGTCTTGCAAATAATTAGATAAAACTTTGATTGTTTCATCTCCACATTGATCCAACAGGCACAAGGTCTCAGCTGCCAAAATAGCAACGCTGGGCGACTCATCAGATAATCGCTTTTTTATATCTTCAATAGCCACTGAAGCATCCTCCCCCATCGATCTTAAATTCATCAACGCCCAAAATCGTACACCACTATCATCATCCGCTAATTTTAACAATGTTTCCTCCAGACTTGCTACCCCAACCATTTCTGCAGCAGCTAAAACATTGGGTAAATCGTATTGGCTGCTGTCCTGCGCCATTTCATAAACAGTGGAGGCGGCACCTCTCATCATCATTTCAGGCTCAAAAAGAAAGCCGGCATCCCGATTGGAAAGAATAATTTGGTGCATAGCATTTTTCAATTCTTCTTTTTTATCCTGGTATTCCGGATTATCTGCCAGATTATTCAACTCCTTTGGGTCGTTCTTCAGATCGTACAATTCCTCGATAGGCTTCGGGTGCCACATTTTTTCCGAGGCAGGAGGCAATTCCATAGTTGACCGGGCCTGGCGCAAATATTTAAAACTCAACTTTTTGTCAGAAAAAATATAGCCAGGCTGAATGTAAGGCATATGTGGCATGTAATGGCGTATGTAAATGTACCTCTCATCTCTCAACGATCGGGAAACCTCATACATATTATCTGCCCTGCTCCTGGCAGCCACCATGTACTTCCGTGCTTCTCCAATTTTATTTCCCATAAAAGGAATACCCTGCATATGATCAGGAATGGGTTCACCGGCAAGACTTAAGGTGGTGGGTGCCAAATCAGCAAAATTCACCAGATCATGATTTTTGCTACCTGGCTCTTGGTTAACCAGGTTGTTGAATTTTTCAGGTACGTAAACAATGAATGGTACATGCAAACCAGAATTATTTAACCACCTTTTATAACGGGGCAAACCATTACCGTGATCAGAGTAAAATATAATGATAGTGTTTTGGTAAAGCCCATCATCCTTCAAATTTTGAATTACCTCACCTACCATTCGATCCATAGCGGTAGCACAATCGTAATAATGAGCCCATAACTCTCTCAGTTCCGGAGTATCAGGATAATAAGGTGGTACTTTTGCCTGGTTAGGATTGTGAAATAAAGCTTTGGGCAAATCCTTTACGGCTTTCTGATACCGATCAAGATTGTTACCACTTCCTTCGTGGGTAATTCCAAAAACGAAAAAACTGAAAAATGGTCTTTTATCATCTTCTTTTCGTGCGCGCCAGGGTGCCAGATCTTGCTCCCAGTAATCAAAAAAACCGGCCGGATCGAAATTATAGTCAGTTTTGCCATAGTTGGAGGTGAAGTAACCAGCCCCCTGCATGTATTCTTGAATGGCTTTCACATGATCAGGCCTTTTTAGCTCGGAGCGCAAATGTTGCGTACCGAGAGAGGTAGCATGCAATCCGGTGACCATGGCAGAGCGGGAAGGGGCACAGATAGGCGCTGTGGCATATGCATTGGTAAATAAAACACCTTCCTTTGCCAATTGGTCGAGATTTGGTGTGGTGGCATTTTCATCACCATAGGCCCCCAACATAGGACTCAAATCTTCTACGTTGAGCCAGATAATGTTTGGTTTTTCTTCTTTGTTCTCTACTTTACAACTTTGAGTAATTATTAATAATAAAAGAATTAATGATATTCTAAACATGATATTGGATTTATTTTGATCCACTAAAATAATAAAAATTATGTACTGTGACTTAACGTTGACTTTATTGTTATACTGTCTAAAGATAAATTTTATATGCAGCTAATTATATGCTTGAATATTTAAACAGTATTCCTGAAGGATATTCCATAGCTTACTTTCAAAATAAAAAGTATGGCCTTAGCAAAACTATTTTCAACCATGGCTATTCTATAAAAATATATGCAGAAGAGCTGGCAGGCAATGATTTTATAAGTTTAAACTTTTATATTACCAAGCATAAAAATTATCTGAAACCTTGCGAGATGCCGGTGCAGAAAGTAATTAAATTTTTAAAAGAGGTAAAAATAGCAAGATGCGAATAATAGGATTTGGTGGCGGATGTCATTGGTGTACCGAAGCTGTATTTCAGTCACTTAAGGGTGTAGAAAAAGTTGAACAAGGATGGATATCACCTACCAATGATATTTCAGCTTTTTCAGAGAGTGTGCTGGTTCATTTTGAACCAAAGCAAATCAGTATTGATGTTTTGGTTGCCATCCATTTACACACTCACAGCTCCACCTCCGAACACGAAATGCGTGACAAGTATCGCTCAGCCATTTATATTTTTTCGCAAGACCAGGAGGTAGAGGTTAATAAGGCCATTGATGAATTGCAAAATGATTTTGAACAGCCAGTAATCACTGCAGTTTTGCCTTTTGGTAATTTTAAAATTAACGATGAGCAATTTTTCGATTATTATTATAAAGCTCCGCAGCGGCCCTTTTGTCAAACTTATATTCAGCCAAAATTGAAATTTCTATTGGATAAATTTGAAACTGTAATAAACCAAGAAAAAATCGCGCAGCATTTATCAGATTAATAAGTTTTTAAATCCTGAGCTGTAAACAATGCTTCCACCGTATCACCATGGCTAATCACCTGCATAAGTACCGATCTTTAACACTATTCCTGGCGCTACAATATGCTTCTTTTAAGCTACCAATGGGTTCACCATTCATGGAAATAATAGTATCACCTGGCTTTATGCCGGTAGCATGGGCAGCACTTACTTCAAGTTTATCTATCATAGCAAAACCTTCTTCATAGTTAGTCCCATAAGGAAATAGCTTCAAAGACTCCACCTGATGGTAAGCCTCCAACCAGATTTTCTCCTCTTCCCAACTGAAAGTAACCAGATAGTTGCTCAAAATTTTGTTACCTATCAGTTCCAAGGCATTTTCACTGGCATTAATATATGCAGTAGGAAATTCTACTGATCCAATTTTTAAGTCATCCGTGACATTAACCTTTGTAGTATCCCTGGATGTTTTGCCGCTAAGCCCATAGCTAGAGCCGCCCAAAAAAATATACTATCCTGATAAGCCATTTTTGATAAAACATCATGATCGCATAGTAGGGCCCCATTGGAACCGGTATCAAAAATGAAAGCTACTTTTTCTCCATTTTTGTCATTGAGCAATATTTCAATAGCATAGGAGAATTGATTTACTTCAGCCGAAATTTCCTGCCCTTGTGGATTTAATAATTCAAGACTGTCGCTGCCTATGATTATTTGCTTTTCAAAATCGATTTGCCAATTGATAAAACGCATGGTATTATAACCTATTATACCCACGACATCTTCATAGCAAGGCTAGTCAAAATCTGTAGATTTAAATGTTATATCATTGATCATCAAATCACCGATTTCCAGGCTGGGAACTTGCAAAAATGGCATTTCGATTGCATTCCCATGGCTGTCGGTGCTTTTTGCTGATCCTATAGCTTCAAATTGATCAATATCGATTTTATTGGAAAATAAAATATTTCCGGCGCCGGTATCAAATAAAAATTTCCGATTTTCACCTGCCAGTTTAGCCTCCACAATTATATGCGAGTCAATCCAATCGAAAGGCATCTGAAAATAAACATTTTCAGAAACAACTTCACCTCGTGTAAATTTACCGAAGGTTTGAACCCGGTTAAAAATCCAAAAACCTACTGCTATCATAAATAATAAAAAAACAATACCAATACCTATCAAAAACTGCTTAATCATGGCTTAAATTTAAAATTAACGGTTATGTGAATACAAATATGCAATCCAGACAATGTTTTTCCTAATTGTTTGATTGATATATAGGCTTATTCAACTAATTTTTGTAATATAGTACTCACAATTATAGCTATAATTAATTTAAATTAAAACCCAACATGAATACCCAAAAATTTGTATTAGTAACTTTAATTACCGTACTCATTTCGGTTACAGGATTTAAGTCACCTGAAAAATCACTTAATCAAACTTACGATATCGTTATCTACGGGAGCACTTCAGCCGGTATTGCCGCAGCCATTCAGGCTTCGCGCCTGGGTAAATCGGTGGTAGTAATAGAACCCAGCAACCGAATTGGCGGGCTTACCACCGGTGGACTAGGTCAGACCGATATTGGTAACAAGCAAGCAATCGGTGGCATATCGAGGGAATTTTACCAAAACATCCGCCTTTATTACGAAAACCCGGCTAACTGGAAATGGCAAAAGAAAGAAAAATATCGAGACGGAGGCCAGACCAAAACTGCTGAAAATGAAGAAGCCATGTGGACCTTCGAGCCATCAGCGGCTTTAGAAGTATACCATAATATGCTGAAAGATGAAAACGTGATAATAAAATACAATCAGCGGCTTGACCGTTCTGATGGCGTTAAAAAAGAAGGTGCTACCATTACTGCCATCACGATGGAATCCGGCGAAGAATACCGGGGAAAGATGTTCATTGATGCTACCTACGAAGGTGATTTGCTGGCCACTGCTGACGTAAGTTATACAGTAGGCAGGGAAGCTAATTCTCAATATAACGAAACCCTGAATGGAGTACAATACCCCGATTATAGCCCTACTTTGAAAGGCGAGAAATCACTTAATGCCGGCAATCACAATTTTGTGACAGGGGTAGACCCATATGTTGAAAAAGGAGATCCTGCCAGTGGAAAATTACCCTACATTGGTGATGGGCCGGGTGAGTTTGGCGAAGGCGATCACCGGGTACAGGCCTACTGCTTTAGAATGTGCCTGACTGATCATCCGGAAAATCGCATACCATTCAAAAAACCAGAGGGATACGAAGAAATTAATTATGAACTGCTTTTCAGAAATTATGAAGCAGGTTTTAATAAGGTACCATGGATAAATTCAGCAATGCCCAACAGAAAAACCGATACTAATAACAACCATGGCTTTTCTACTGATTTTATTGGCCAAAACTACGACTATCCCGAAGCTTCTTACCAGGAAAGAGAAAAAATTATTGAAAGGCACCGGCAATACCAACAGGGCCTGATGTGGAGCCTTGCTTATCATCCCCGCATTCCTGAAAATATTCGGGAAAGGGTATCAAGATGGGGAACCTGTAAAGATGAATTTGAACGAGCAGATGGTTGGCAACAGCAATTATACATACGTGAAGCTCGGCGTATGGTGAGTGACCTTGTAATGACCCAGCATCACTGTGAAGGCCTTAAGGTAGTGAAAGATGCGGTTGGGTTAGCTGCTTATGGCATGGACTCCCACCACGTGCAGCGATATATCACTGAAGATGGATATGTAAAAAATGAAGGAAATGTGCAAGCTAAAGTTAAAGGACCGTACCCTATCAGCTATCGTTCAATTATTCCAAAAGCCGATGAAGCCAGTAATCTTCTGGTTCCGGTATGTCTCAGTTCTACTCATGTGGCATTTGGTTCCATTCGCATGGAGCCGGTATTTATGGTACTGGGGCAGTCAGCTGCCACCGCGGCAGCTTTAGCCATTGATGATGAAGTGCCGGTACAAAAATTAAAATACAATAAACTGAAAAAGCAATTGATTAAAGACGAACAACACTTGAAAAACTAATCATAAATATGAAAAAATTAAATTTATTATTTCTGGCAATATTCACTTTCTTATCTGCTTGTCAGGTGCAAAAAATTGAAGACCAACAGGAAAAACCCAACATCGTATTGATTATGGCTGATGATATTGGCATATCTGATATAGGAGCCTATGGTAGTGAGATTCAAACACCCAACATAGATAAATTGGCCAAAGAGGGACTACGGTTTACGACTTTTTATAACATGGCTAAATGCAATCCTACACGGTCCTCAATGCTTACCGGATTGTACAAAGGTGGGGAAGGGGCTGTTCACATTGCTCAGCTAACTCATGATGCAGGTTATTTTAATATTATGAGCGGAAAGGAGCACTTTGATGGTTGGGTGCCAGATTATTGCAAAGCTGAGAATGTATTCGATCATTCCTTTTATTTCTGGGCAACCACCGAATATTTCAGACCACCTTCCGGCGAATTTGAAAGACCCTTTTACCTGGAAGGAGAAGAAATTACGGCCGATGAAATTAAGCACGAAAAAGCGCCCATGTATAAAACTGATTTCATTACCGATTATGCCCTTAACTGGTTAGATGAAGCTTTTGCCAAAGAAGACCCATTTTTCCTTTACTTACCCTATCACGCAGCACATTATCCTCTACAAGCCCGCCCTGAAGACATTAAGAAATACCGTGGCAAATATATGAAGGGGTGGGATTTATTGCGCTCAAAAAGATTTGCTACCATGAAAGCAATGGGAGTGTTGCCACCAAATACCAAATTAAGTGCACCTGAAGGAAATCTAAACAAATTCAGAGGACCATTGGACTCTGCATATACCGATTATTATGCCTGGGAAAGTTTATCGAAAGATCAGAAAGACTCGCTTGATCTGGAAATGGCCGTATTTGCTGCCATTATCGATCGTATGGACCAAAATATTGGCCGAGTGCTGGAAAAACTGGAAATAGCAGGAAAATTGGACAATACACTAATCATGTTTTTAGTGGATAATGGCTCTTGCCCATTTTATGCTAATAAAATAAAAGATGTGCAACCCGGCCCGGCCAACAGTTACTGGAGCTTACGCAGCACCTGGGCCAATATGGGCAACACACCCTATCGACAGTATAAGCAATGTGGCCATGAGGGTGGCAGCCATACTCCTTTTATTGCCTACTGGCCTAAGAAAATAGAAGCCAATACCATTACCCATCAACCCGGTCATATTGTAGACATTGCCCCAACCTTTTTAGATATTTTGGGAGTAGATTATCCTGATTCAGTAGAAGGCTTTAAAACATTGCCCCTGCATGGAAAATCGCTGTTACCCATTTTTGAAGGGGAAGAAAGGGAGGAACCGGAATTTTTTATTTCCGGTTTGGATAAATTCAGAATGTTTCGGCACGGAGATTTTAAAATTGTGCGCATGAATGGTGGCGAATGGGAATTGTACAACATGAAGGAAGATCCCTCGGAAATATTTAATTTAGCGGCTCAAATGCCGGATAAGATAAAAGAACTGGATGCTGCTTACCAGGAAACCTGGAATGGCATGAGTGAAGGAGATATAAAACTGTTTTAAAATGAAAATTGCAAATCCTCTATACGACAAAGCTTTTAAATACCTGATGCAAAATGAACGCATAGCCAAAAAAGTATTGACTATAATTTTGGACCAGGAAATTGAAGATTTGCAATTGAGCCCCCAGGAAACGACCTATGCTGATGAAGAAAAAAGATTAAATTATTTCAGGCTTGATTTTAAAGCAATTATCACCGACGAAAATGGTGAGAAGAAAAAGGTTCTGATAGAGCTGCAGAAATCTAAATTGGCTAGTGATATGATTCGTTTTCGTAGGTATCTTGGCGCCAGTTATATGAAAGCAGATTTACAAGTCGAAGATGCTAAAGTTGCTTATGTTGAAGCTTATCCCATTATTACTGTTTATATTTTAGGATATAATCTGGAAGAAGTTCCTTATCTGGCTGTGAATGTAAATCACCAGGTGATTGATGCAGTAAGTAAAAAACCAGTAAAAGTTAAAAGTTACTTTATAGATCATTTAAATCACCGTTCTCATATTCTGCAAGTGCGTCGTCTTCCCCCGGAACGTAAAACCAGGCTGGAAAAATTTATGTTGTTTTTCAATCAAGCCTGGTGCAGCCAAGAAAAGTATATAATAAATTTAAAAGAGGATGAGTTACTACCTGAATTTGCTGATATAGCCAAACACTTAAGGGAACCGCTTATGGACGAGGAACTGAGACGTCAATTAGAATTAGAAGAAGAGTTTGATTTTAACTGGATTCATAAAGAACAACAAGAAGCAAAGTACCGAGAATTACTGACTAAAGCAGAAAAAGAAAAAGCTCAAGC
>CAZQEZ010000005.1:4542-47706 GCA_964592475.1 uncultured Roseivirgaceae bacterium | reverse complement strand
AGAGGCAGAAAGGGAAAAAGTAGAGGCAGAAAGAGGTAAAATTGAAGCGGAGGATATACTAATTAATCTTATCAATAATTTGATAAAGGCTGGAAAATCAGTTGAAGAAGTTGCTCTCCTAATCAATAAGCCTGTCGAATGGGTGAAGAAAGTTATAACTAATAAACTTTAAAAAATAAATGAAGAAATTTTTAATTTTTGTAATGCTCTTAGCTTTTTATCAAAAAAGCTTTGCCCAGGAAGTCATAAATCCCAAGGCCCAATGGTTTGTTGATGATCGCTTTGGGATGTTTATCCATTTTGGGCTTTACAGCGTACCTGCCGGGGTATGGAAAGGTGAAGTGATGGGTCGCAACATGTATGCCGAATGGATCCAGAAACAGGGAAACTGGCCTTATGGATTGACTGACAAAGAATACCAGGCATTATCCAGCCAGTTCAACCCGGTAAAGTTTGATGCGAACCAGTGGGTAACTGAAGCCAAAAACGCCGGCATGAAATACATGCTGATCACAGCCAAGCACCACGATGGATTTGCTCTCTGGCCAAGTAAAGTTTCGGATTTCAATGTGATGGATGCAACACCATTCAAAAGAGATATTCTTGGAGAACTGGCAGAAGCATGTAAAAAGCATGGCTTAAAGTTAGGCTTTTACTATTCTCATTACCAGGATTGGCATCATGACGGAGGAGCCCGACCACCGGTAGATGAATTTAAAAGTATACCTCCACCGGTAGAAGTGAGTCATCAGGAATTTGAAGAATACTGGCAGGGGAAGTGCCTGCCACAGGTAAAGGAGTTAATTGAAAATTACGATCCTGCATTCATGTGGTTTGACACCTGGGGAAAGCCGGAGCTAATTACCGACAAAAGGCTGGACGAACTAATTGCCCTGGTACGAAAGCTGGATCCTGATGTGCTGATCAACAGCCGTATTCTGATGAAACATCCGGATATCGCAAGTAAAGTAGATTTTATTTCTATGGGAGACAATAGCTTTCCCACTGAAAAACTGGAGAAACCATGGGAAACATCAGGCACAATGAATCATTCATGGGGATACCATCAATTGGATTTTGACTGGGAACATACAGAAGGCTTACTGAAAAAACTGGTAGGCAACGTGAGCCGTAATGGCAACTTTCAATTGAACATAGGCCCGAAATCTGATGGCACTTTTCCGCCACCAAGCGTTCGTCGTCTACGCGAAATTGGCGCCTGGTTATATGTAAATGGTGAATCAATTTACCAAACAGAAGCCAACCCTTTCCGTGAGCAGGATTGGGGCTTCATAACCAAAAAAGGTGCTGAAGATGTAGATAAAATCTACCTGCACATAGCCGACTGGCCAGAAAATGATATATTAAGAGTAAACGGTGTGCCTTATCTGCCTGAAAGAATTTATGTACTTGAAACCGGTGAAGAACTGGGTTATTTACCGCATCACAACAGCGTAAAAGTTAGATTACCTGTACACAAGCCTGACCAGAGAATTACAGTTTTGGTAATGGAGATGAAAAAGGAATGGTAGTAACTTTAATCTAATTTCAAAAGCAGGATGCAGGAGCTAATTTTGGCCCTGCTATCTGCTTTTAAAATTACTCGCTACATAACAGCTTTTAACCCCACAACCAAGCGATCCACACTTTCCTTGCTGGCTGTATGTCCCATCAGTCCTATACGCCAAATCTTACCAGCCAAAGGTCCCAGGCCGGCGCCAATTTCAATTTTATGTTCTTTCAGCAATCGACTTCTTACCAGCGCGTCATCCACTCCTTCCGGAATTTTCACCGCATTTAACATAGGCAGCCGATAATTTTTATCTACCAAAAATTCTATACCCAATTCTTCCAGTTGCTCCGCTAAATATTCATGCATTTCCTGATGACGTAGGAAGGTATTTTCCAAACCTTCATTAAAAATTACATCCATTGCTTCCAATAAGCCATAAAGCATGTTGATAGGAGCAGTATGGTGGTACACACGTTTTTCTCCAGCCCAATAGTTGATTAACATGGTCAAATCAAGGTACCAGTTAGGTATTTTATTTTTTCGTTTTTTTAGCTTTTCCACCGCTCTTTCTGAAAAAGAAACTGGCGCTAGTCCAGGAGGGCATGACAAGCATTTTTGGGTACCACTATAAATCGCATCTATCTGCCACTCATCCACCTTTACCGGGATACCACCCAGGCTGGTAACTGTATCTACCAGGTAAATTGCATTTGGATTGTTGCCTTTCACCAACCGCCCTATTTCTTCTACCGGGTTGGCTACACCTGTAGAGGTTTCGGCATGCACCACTGCCACCAGATCGTAGTCTTTATCTTTAAGCTTTTTTACCACTTCCCCAACCAATACCGGGGTTCCCCATTCAAATTCCAATGCGTCTACTTCTGCTCTTAGTCTGCCGGCAACATCTTGCATTCTTTTCCCAAATACTCCATTAGTTAAAATAAGCACCTTATCTACCGGCTCAATTAAATTTACAAAACAGGTCTCCATTCCTGCAGAACCTGTTCCTGATACCGGAATGGTCAAGGCATTTTCCGTTTGCATGAGAGCCTGCTGCTTTTTCTTTATCTCATTCATGATGTTTATAAAAGCCGGATCGAGATGGCCCAAGGTGGTAGAGCCCAATGCCTGATAAACGGATGGCGCAACCATGGAAGGGCCGGGGCCCATTAATAATATTTCGTCGAGGTTTTCCAGAAGATTATTCATAGCTAAAAAATTCACTGAGTGAAACAATTGTTCTAATAATGACCAAATATAACTTATTTTTTATTTTAAACCAATTGATTTATTGTCTTTCATCCGCAAAAATCGATGAAATTTCGGCTGCAGTTCTTTTCAATTCGGAAATTATTTTTTCTTCATTATTGCCTTGCATACGGGCAGTAGGAGCACTGATACTAATGGAGGCAATCACCTTTTTTTCAAAATTATAAATAGGTGCGGCAATACATTTCACCCCTATTTCACATTCTTCATTGTCATAAGCTATCCCTTCATTTCTCACCCTTTGTAAAAGTTTCCGGAGCCTATCAATATTGGTAATCGTGTTGGGAGTAAGTTGTGGCAAGCCTTTTTCTGCAATTAAGTCACGGATATTCGCATGGGAATAATTAAGCAGCAGATTTTTACCGACACCAGTGCTGTGCATGGGGGCCGAACGTCCAATTCTTTGAAGCGTTTTCAGCATCCTGTCAGGGCCTTCTACAGCATCAATGTACACAGCCATCTGCTCTACTTCTATAGCCAGGCAACCTGACTCACCCACTTTTGATGTAAGTTCCACCAGGTAGGGCCTTATTACATCCCGCAAATTGGTATTGGTGCGCACTTGTTCTCCTACTTTTAATATTTTATAAGTAAGCAAATAGCGGCTGCTTCCGGGATCTTTGGACACATAACCTGACTCCATCAATGTTTTTAAAAATCGTAAGACTGTTGCTGTTGGCATGGACAATTTTTCGGCAATATCTTTTACACGAACCGGGCTTCCCTCTTTTGCCATAGCCTCTATAATTTGCAAAACCTTTATTGCAGAAGAATTAGATTTTAGCTGACTCATGATTTTTTAAAATATTCATTATTATTCCTCAATAGGAGTATAATCCATTGGCAGTTGTGTGGTTAACTTTTCGTACCACCCTAAATATCCGGATAGCAAATAATTTCTGGTATCATTCATCAAACCATTAGGGTATAATTGATAAGGGGGTAACGTCATTTGAATGATCGAGTTTTGCGGTTCTTTCCGATATGGTTGCATAAAGGAATAAAATGCTCTATCCTGATGCTCTTTAAGGTAGACTATGTGCAAATATCCTTTATAATGAAATTGTCTGGCTCCGTTGGCATTATCATCTAGAAATTGTTTGAAATCAAATAAGCGAGGTGAAACTACTGCAATTTGCCTGGGCTTTTTCATTAGTGCCATAAAGTAATTCAAACTGTCCGAGTTATCCCAGTGCTCATTTATTTTTGCATTTAGAAACTCATCATCAGGTCTGGCCGGATTTTCTTCGTAGTGAAGCTTTCTAACTTCCCAACCCATAGAATCTAAATCGTCACCTGCATGTATTCCTCTTACCAATTCCATCAAGCTGCCTTGGTAAGCTTCTAATCGATTTTTTTGCCATTGCCGGGCTTGCCGTTTATTTTTGGGCAGCATTTTTTCAAATTGGGGATAGCCAAAATAGTAGGTGGTTTTTGCTTTAAAATTGGCGTTAAACTCTTCCAGCCAATATTTAATTCGATAACCCAAGGTAGCATTTTCAATAATGAGAGGAATCTTGGCATGTGCTACTAATTCATTAGCTTTCGAATCGTAGTAAAAGTTCAGGTCTCTGCTATTTATAATTTTGCAATCATCAGAACCTTTCATTTTACCGATGAATCTATCCCTAAATAATTTCAAATTATATTGCCAGCCGGTTGTGTCAGCTTTTACGATTACTTCATCCAATTTTTTCAGGTCATTGTCTAATTTTATGTTTAGTTGAATACTTTCGCCTGTTTTTAAATCTACTTCCTTAGAATAGCTTTTGTAGCCAATCATTGATACCACTAAAGTTTTTCTTCCGGGTTGTTTACTAGTAATGGTAAAATTACCTTCGGCATCAGTGGCGGTACCATTAGTAGTATTAGCAAAAAACACGTTGGCAAATGGCACTGGTTCGCCACTATTTTTATTGGTTACAGTTCCAATAATGGATTGCGCTAATAATTTAAAAGATATTAAAATGAAAATTGATATAAAAAATATTTGCTTCATTTTTTATAGTATTATTCAATATTTAAGCTAATAATGTAACCATTTATGCCTTTCTAACCTTAATTTGAAATGCTTCCGCGGGATTTCTAACTATTAATTGTTCAATCTCTTCCTGTCGAAATTCACGCTCTTTCAAATAAGGTAAAAGCTTTTGAAACAGCGGCGTAAAAGGCTTAAAATCCCCTCCACGCTCCTCTCCCACATGATACCAGCCAGCGTCCTGTGAAATTAACACCCGGTGCAAAAGCTTATTTTGTCTCATGTTCAAAAGCATTTCATAATACTCTTGTTCTTTACCTTCACCATAACCATCAAATTCTACCCAGGCACCACGTTTGGCAGCCAAAATGTGCATTGTCTTATCTTTTTCATTTTGGGCATGCACCCATATCCAGGCTGAAGGATCAACTCCTTCTTTTTCTAATACATCCAATTGATCAAAAGCTCCGGGAGCAGTTCCGGTATGGGCAGCAATGGTAAGACCGGTGGTTAAATGAGTTCGACAGGCAGCAGTAATCAGTTTTTGATGTAGCTGAGATAAATTTCCGGGATCTACTCCTATTTTTATAAACCCTGGCTTTATTCTGGTACCGTCCAATCCATTTTCAAATTCATTGATCCAGCGGGAGGCCAATTGGTCAGCTGTTTCATTAAAGGCATGATCGGGTAGAAAAAGGTTATTCCTGGCACCATAATAGCCGGTATTGCTTAGTATCTGAACACCACTTTTTTGAGATAATTTCTGCATAAGCGGTGCATCTCTGCCCAAATAGGCAGGCGTACATTCTACCAGCGTGTGGCAACCAGATGCTTTCAATTTTTGCAAATAAGGAAGTGTTTTCTGAATTACCGCTTTACGATTATACCTGGCTGGGCTAACCTCTTTAGCACCAATAAAATCTACCAATAAGTGCTCATGGGGCAATGTAATGCCCATTTTTCCAGGGTCAATACTGCCATTGACTGTATTGATATAAGCTTTATTTTTAAAAGAAATTGAAGGAAAGACAAATATACCTGCTAAAGCAGAAATAGAGCTTTTTAAGAAATGATTTCGGGTTATATTCATAAAAATTGCTTATTTTATCTTAAAGTTAAGATTTAAAATAAAATAAGCCTGATAAAAGTTATGAATTTTAAACATTTAATTTTCCATTGGTACAAAATCCGGAAAAACGTTTCGCAAGTTTTGATCCTTAGCCTTTTTAGGGTTTTGCCATCCGGCATTCAGCTCCAATGTAGCCACATCTTTAATAATTAAACGGGTAAGCAGGTTTTCAGTATCTTTAATGAAATCTTTATCTCTACGGTTGAGAGTAGTACTATACCTACGGGCATAAACATTGCCATGCATCAAGAGCTCGTTTTTCTTTTCAATCACCCGGTTAAGCTTTTGAATGATTTCGCTGGGCGATTTGGCAATCACATCAGCAGCCTCCAGCGTGCCCATCGTCATTACGGTGGTACCTCCTATGCCGCTGACCAATTTTTGATTATTTTGATCTTCGATCACTACCGGAGACAAAGCAGTAACTGCTCCCAGGGATGCATCAGTGATGGCCAGGGTAGTCTTACCTTTTTTAGCATTTTTTAATTTCTTATAGTATTCTGCCTCTTTTTCTGAAAGTTGACTGTATAAATCCCATACTCTTATCAATGCTGTTCTATATTGTGCATATAAACCGGCATCAATTTTATCCTGATTTTCTGTATTTACAACCGTAATTTTTATTTGTCTTTCGTCTCGCAAATAAGTGGCATCTACCACATAAAAATTCAAATCAAAAGTCAAAGAATCCTCCACATCTCTTACAAAATCATATCCAGGCTGCCAAATAAACTCATATTGAGTCTGAGCATTTTTTACCAGGTTATCACTTTTCACCCTTAGATCTTCCGATACCAAATTAAATTCCTTTATATCCTCATCGCCATTAGGATCAGAAAGGAAAAACTTCAAATTAACAGTTTCATTTTCTTTAGTAGAAATATGGTCGTATTTCGGGATCATTGTAATTTCAGGTGGCAAATCCATTTGAGTGATCAATATATTAAAACTTCCTTTTGCCTGATCTTTGTAAGGCTGATCTTCTACGATAAAACCTAATTCAATCGGATCATTTTTCAACCTGCTGAATTGTCTAAAACTTGGCTTCCAGGTAAACACCCCATTTTCAGTCATGTTTGCTCCTTCAGGCATTATTTGAGGAATAGCACGAAACACGAGTGGGTCATTATCCGGATCATTTACTGCATTTAAATCGATTTGATAGGTGTTATCCTCATTGTATTTCACATACATATTTTTTAAATCTCCAACTACAGGAGGGCGATTTACATGTTTTACTACAATATCTACCGTTTGGCGAGCTACTTGGTCACTATCATTTTTTACTTCAATCACTATAGGCAATTCCTTTTCTTTTTCCAGTCTTTCCACTACTGCAAAATCTGGTGTCCAGCTAACGACTCCTAAAGAGTCGATGGTTATACCTTTCGGGTTTCCTCCGATAGAATAGATGTAGTTTTGATCTTTTCCACCGACAGCAGCCACTTTAAATTCAAGCGTTTGGCCCTCATTTACACTACGCCACTCGTTACCTTCTGGCAGCATTAGGTCTAAATCAAGTACATCATCGATTTGATTCACCACTATTTTTTCATCTTCAATTAAAACTTTTGTGGTATCAATATCCTGTGCGATGGCTGAAATTGATATAACAAATAAGATAATTGGCAATATAATTCTTTCCATTGTATTTAATTTTATCTTTTACAAATCTAGCAAATAAAACAACATGCCTAAAAAATAATAAAGATGCATGTAATATTTAGGTATTTATAAATTAATTCAAAAAGTGCAATTTTATTGCTTTGACATCAAGCATTTTAAAGCATTATATATTGTATTATTTTGCAATTAAATGATGCAAATGGACAAGTAATATTTAAGTGCTCATTTGCTCAACAAAACTTCTGGTTGCACTATAAATTTTGTTAACTTTGTATCCATATTTTAAAAATATTATTTGGAGAACACGCATGAGACAGCCATTAATTAGGCTTGGCGCCAATGAATTAACCTATGAAATTCGTGGAATTGTAAAAAAAGCAGAACAACTGGAAAATATTGGCTATGATATTCTATGGGAAAATATTGGTGATCCTGTACAAAAAAACGGGCAAATTCCCGAATGGATGAAAGACATAATAGCTGGCCTGGCAAAAACCAACGCTGCTTATTCTTATTGTCATTCCAAAGGTATTCTCACCACCAGGCAATTTTTGTCTGATAGAAATAACAACTTACATGGCGCCCAAATCACTGCTGATGATATTTTGTTCTTCAACGGACTGGGTGACGCAATAGCCAAAGTATATCAATTTTTAGAGCCTACAGCCAGGATAATAGGCCCTTCACCTGCCTACAGTACGCACTCTTCAGCAGAAGGTGCGCATGCCAATACCAAACCCATCACATACCAATTGGATCCTGAAAATAAATGGTATCCGGACATTGAAGACTTATACCGAAAGGTAAAATACAACCCTAATATAGTAGGGGTATTGATCATTAATCCGGACAATCCTACCGGTATGGTGTACCCCAAAGAAATATTGAGGAAAATTGTAGCTATTGCTGAGGAATTTAAGTTGTTTTTGATAAGTGATGAGATTTATATCAATGTAACATACAATGGCGCTGAAGCTTTTCCGCTGGCACAATTAATTGGAGATAAGGTGCCGGGTATTGGCATGAAAGGCATATCCAAGGAATTACCCTGGCCAGGTTCAAGGTGTGGGTGGTGCGAATTTTATAATCGAAAAATTGATTCGGAATTTGATAAATTATGTACTGCACTTGAAAATGCAAAAATGATCGAGGTATGCTCAACAAAATTACCCCAAATGGCAATACCTTTAATTATGGGCGATGCTCGCTACCAACCTTATCGAGACACTCAAAATGGATGTATTGGTAAACGAAGTAAAATAATAGCTGAAATATTAAAGCCGGTTCCTCAAATTACTTTTAACGAAACATACGGAGCTTTTTATAATACGATAGTCTTCAAGTCAGGCACACTCAATACTTCTCAGCATTTGCAAATTGATGATAAAAGAATAGAAGTTATTCTTTCGCAATGGCTTGACGAACCAATGAATTTAGATAAGCAATTTGTCTATTATTTACTTGCTGCTAAACGAGTATGTGTGGTACCTATCTCCTCCTTTTGTTCTGATTTGCAAGGATTTAGGGTAACTTTACTAGAAGAAGATGAGACCACTTTGGTAGATACTTTTACTAGAATACGAGATGGTTTAATAGAATATTTCGAATCTGACAAAATAAAACATCCTGAAAAGCAGCCAATTAAAAAAGTAATGTCATGAAAGATGCCAAATATTGGGTTGATAAACTCGAAATGCAAAAGCATCCCGAAGGAGGCTATTTTAGAGAAACTTATCGTGCACAGGAAGTAATAACTGAGACAGGATTACCCTCACGATATTCCGGAGAAAGAAATATTGCTACTGCTATTTACTATTTATTAGCTGAAGATGATTTTTCGGCCTTTCACAGGATAAAATCGGATGAGATTTGGCATTTTTATCAAGGAACAGGATTAGAATTATTTGAAATTAATACTGAAGGAAACTTAGGAAAAATATTGCTGGGACCCGATCCAGATAGCGGTATGCAATTTCAGTACACGATTGCAGCAGGCAATTGGTTTGCTTCAAGAGTTATAAAAAAAAGAGGATATGCTTTAATGGGATGCACCGTAGCGCCAGGATTCGATTTTAGCGATTTCGAATTGGCCCAAAGAGATCAGTTGATAAGCTCCTTTCCTCAGCACAAAAATATTATCAATGGATTATGTAATAATTGACATTGCAATATAAACTTTTTCAATAGCTTCTTTTTATAAAGTGCAGATGCTGCATCTATATGCATTGCATTAAATAATATTTTTTAATTTAAAGATAATGACTGCAGAAGCAAAACAGCCAGTAAAGCAAAGTAAATGGCCATTAGTTGCTAGTTTGACCCTCATATTAGGATTACTAGCGGCTTATTTTTTCATTTCTCCTTTTCAGGCTTTTGTAGATGAAGCCTACCGAATATTAACTTCAGAGAATGAGCAAAAAATATCGCAATGGGTAAATGAATTAGGTCCTTGGGGGCCTGTATTCATAATAGTAATCATGATTGTGCAAATGTTTTTATTTGTAATACCTTCTCCACTACTCATGGTAGTATCGGTTTTGGCCTATGGGCCGATATGGGGATCCATCATTGCGATTGCCAGTGTTCTTGCTGCTTCCACCATTGGTTATTGGATAGGAAGATTTTTGGGAGTGGTAACCATTTACAAATTAATAGGTGAAAGAAAAGAAAAAAAGCTGGAATCCTATGTAGAAAAATATGGCTTTTGGGCTGTAGTAGTTGTAAGGCTTTCTCCTTTATTTTCTAATGATGCTATCAGTTTTGTTGGCGGCATATTGCGTATGGGGTATAAAAAATTCATTTTTGCTACTTTTGCTGGAATTACTCCATTAACTATTTTAATCGCCTATTTTGGTGAGAATAACGATAGATTAAAAACAGGCTTAATCATAATTACTGCTATAAGTTTAGTGGCTCTGATCTTTTATATAATTTATGATAAAAAGAAAAAAAGAAAGGCAAAGGCAAATTAATCCTATTTAAGCTCTTAAATGCTCTTAAATTATTTTTTTGCGATTAATATTAAATATCGTAAAATTGAACCGAAAACAGATGCGAAACTTTTGGTAACTAAAATCCGGTTTTATATTTTCCTAAAAGATGTCCTTTGGCTTAGCTTAACAGCATTTGGCGGGCCTCAAGCTCATTTAGCCATGCTCTTAGATCGAATGGTAAAAGCGAGAGGGTATGTAACTGAGGCAGAACTACTGGAATTAAATGCACTATGCCAGATACTTCCCGGGCCCACCTCTACTCAAACCATCGTGGCAATCGGCTTTAAAAAAGGGGGGCCTAACCTTGCCTACCTTACGCTACTGGTATGGATGTTACCTGCATTTATTGTAATGACTACTGCCGGAGTGATCATAGCCCATTTGCAACAACAGAATATTTCTACTGCATTTACTAAATTTATAATGCCAATTGCTATAGGTTTTGTGGCTTTTGCAGCCTTTCGCATTTCAAAAAAAGTAGTATATACCTGGGGGGGAGTAGTTTTGATGATATTAGCGGCTATTACATCTTACTACATTCGCTCCCCCTATATTTACCCGGTGCTATTACTGGTGGGTGGAGGGATAACGGCATTTAAGTTTAAATCACAGCCAATTGAAGAAAAAGATAATTTCAAAATCGAGTGGTCCAACTTTATTCTTTGGGGCATGGTATTAATATTTGCCGCGGTTCTGGGCGGTATTACTAATTCTTTACCCATACGGCTTTTTGAGAATTTTTATCGAAACGGCAGCCTGGTATTCGGAGGCGGGCAGGTGTTAATTCCCCTGCTTTACACGGAATTTGTCGAGTTTAAAGATTATCTGACTTCTCAGGAGTTTTTGTCCGGGTTTGGACTAGTGCAGGCAGTTCCAGGCCCCACCTTTTCAATAAGTGCTTACATCGGAGCACTTTCGATGCGCGAGTATGGTATAGGTGGAGAAATATTAGGAGCATTTTTTGCTTCGATGGGTATTTTTCTGCCTGGTACTTTTCTCATCTTCTTTGTAATTAAGTTTTGGGCGGCTTTAAAAAAGTATCGCCTAATTAAAGCATCCCTTGAAGGGATATTAGCCGCAAGTTCAGGTATGGTTATTACTGCAACCATTCTTTTATATCAACCTATTGAACATTCATTTTTAAATATCGCAATTATATTAGCTACTTTTTGTATTTTAACTTTTACAAAAATACCTGCTCCTTTTATTATTATATTAGGGCTAGCAGCCGGTTTTATTTTCTAAAAACACCTGTTTTAGTTAATATTAGCCTTTCTTGATTAGCCTTTCTTGAAATGCAACCTAAGGCAATCCAATATATTTTACTCGAAACGCTCCATAGATTTTAAATATTCATAGCGCTCAAAGAAGTCTGGATATTTTGTATTTTTTTGGCTTAGCAGGCCACGGAATTCATCGATTGTATTGTAATTATTTTCTTCCATCCAGGCTATTAAACCATTTAGGATTTTTTGAACATAGGAAATACCTTCTAAATATAAAACCGAGCTAAACTCAATTACAGATGCACCAGATAAAATCAATTTAACCACTGATAGTCCGTCATGCACCCCAGTGGCTCCTACCAATTCAGCATCCACTTCATTGTGCAAAATAGATATCCAACGCAATGCGATATTTAAATCTTCAGGAGAGCTGTATCTATTTTTGGAACAAAACTTCATTTCATGGGTGTCTATTTCAGGCTGGTAAAACCTATTAAAAAGCACTATCGCAGAAGCCCCATTTATTTTTAAACCTTTTGCTATTCGTGGAATGGAAGTATAAAAAGGGCCAATCTTTGCAATTACCGGAATTTTGATGTTCTGGTTTATCTCATAAATAATCTTAAAAAGGTGTGTTTCTATTTCGTACGGTGTTTGCTTGAAGTTTTTTGGCATGATTGCAATATTTACTTCCAAAGCATCGGCACCAGCTTTTTCAATTTGCTTAATATAGCTACTGTAGTCCTTATTGTTACTTATGCAATTAAGGCTGGCGATAACAGGAATATCTACGCCTTTTTTTGCATCCTCAATCAAGTTAAGATAATCATCTAAATCAATAAGTACCTTTTGCTGGTATAATTTTTTGATATAATCATGATCAATTTTAATGCTTTTTTGTTTAGCAATAAATTGTTCTTCAAAAACTGACTTTAAAACCACCGCTCCTACTCCAGCATCTTCGCATTTTTTAATATTGCTTAACGACATGGTCAATCCTGAACTTGAAACTATTAAAGGGTTTTTCAAGTCAAGTCCAACAAATAGGGTAGTTATATCTACATTTTTTTGCTTTTTCATATTTGGGGTAAAATTAAAAAAAAAATTCAATCAAACCTTTACTACTGATATTTTCTTAATTTTTAACTAAATAGTGTGATACACTTTTTTACTTTTGTTTTTTAAACTTTTTTTTATGACACAATACCTATACCTAATTCGCCACACAACTCCTGACATTGATAAAGGGATTTGCTATGGATTTACAGATATAAATGTTGCTGAATCATTTGAAAATGAACTTGATACGGTACAAGAAAAATTACAATCAGTTAAATTTTCGCACTTTTACAGTAGCCCTCTTTTACGTTGTAGTCGTTTGGCTCAAAAGCTCTACAATGGAACTATCGTGTACGATGAGCGATTAAAAGAGTTGAACTTTGGCACCATGGAAATGAAAGCTTATGACCAAATGGACAAGCAATGGCTTGATAAATGGATGGGCGATTTTGTGAATGTTTGTTGCCCTCAAGGAGAATCTTTTTTGCAATTGCAAAAAAGAGTAGTTGATTTTTATGAGGAAATATTAAAGAAAGAAGAGCCTGTAATAGGAATTGCAACCCATGGAGGAGTAATACGAAGCCTTATATGCCATGCTTTAGGAATACCATTGGCCAATGCATTTAAAATTGTGTTTGACTGGGGTGGAATTACTAGAATAAGCATCAAAAATAACCTTGTTAAGGTAGACTATATTAATCGCTAAACTTACAAGGCAATTACCCCGTGAACTTTATTTGCTTGCTCATAAATATTAATCACTTCTTGACTGGAATTCATCATTACCTTTGCTGTAACACTTATATAATTACCTTGACTTGATTGCTTGGTACTTACTTCATTTTTGGGGAAAAGCTTTTCAATCTCTACCTCTTTTCCCATAGGAACAATAAATTTAAACATGTAAAGACTGGGCCAGGCGTGATTATTATCTAACTTCTCTCTAAAAGAATTTATATTGACTTCTTTTTTATTCATGACTAAATATTTTAATCATTTAACATTTGCTTATGCACTATAATTCCACTTTTTGCGTAAACAAAAATTCCGGTCTGAAGCTACTCCTCAGGCCGGAATTTTTAAATTTCTTCTGTTAATTAATAAAAGCGATATCTTTTATCTTCTATTTCAGCAAAGTCTTTTATTACCTCAGAAAGGAAGTAAGACTCACTACCGGTATTTCTTTGCTTTAGTTCATCCTTATAAATAGAATAATCTTCCAATTCAGTAGCTTCGGTCAATGCTTCCAGTTCTATTATTACCACACCATTGTCGGCTTCGAGAGGAGCAGTCCGCTGACCAGTCTCAAGTGCAAATGCAGCACCTATAGCTGCTGGTGCCAAACCTACCGGTGCTGGCAGCGAATTGTCTGACAACTTTAAATTACTGGTACTGGCCACACTAGCATCTGCACCAAATAGCTCTGCTAATTCCTCTAAAGTGCCCTCGTTTTCAGTTAATCTTTGCTTGATAATTTCTGCCTGCTTTTCTTTTCTTACTTCTTGAGTAATTTCTTGTTTTACTTCGGATAATGGTGCTAAACCTGCTTCCACTACTTTTGTAAGCACTGCCACCACATATTCATCATCCGTTTCAAACACGTCGGATACATCACCTACTTTGGCGTCGTTATACATCCAACGCACTATTTCTCTGGCACTGGAAATGTCATTTAATCTACGATCATTGGCATAAACATCCTCAGCTACTTGCACTGTAAGCGAATCAGCATCAGTTAATGCATTAAATTGCTTTAAGTTATCAGCTTTACTGGCAAATCTGGCAGCTACCTGATATATTTGATTTCTTGCTTCATCCCTAGGCGCTATAGTTCGGGTAATTGAAGCAATGCTAAAAGCCTGATCAGTAGCAGCTTCAGTTACATCAATTATGTGATAACCATAAGTGGTTTCAACTACTCTATTGATTAACCCTTCATCAGCACCAAATACCGCATTTTCGAAAGGCGCTACCATCTGGCCTTCTGTAAAATAACCAAGATCTCCACCTCGAGAGGCCGAGGGGTCATCACTATATTGACGAGCAAGCGAATCAAAAGACGCACCTCTTTGTAACTGATTCAAAATATTTTGTGCTTGATTTCTTGCCTCAGATTTACCTTCTGAAGATTCTCCATCCGTCTTTATCAGAATATGTCGTGCTCTGGCAGAGCGAACAGTATCTTTTGATATTGCAGTGATTTTATACAAAACCCAGCTATCATTAATTAAATAAGGACCTCTCACATCGCCTTCTGACAAATTATTAAGATTCACGCTCAATTGTTCAGGTAGCTGAGCTACACTGTAAGTATCAAAATAATTAGCGGCATCGCTATACCTTCTGGCAAACAAACTGTCATCTTCTACTTCAGCAAATTCTTCTTTAAGTTCAGCCATTTCCTCACGATATTCAGTACTATCAATGCCAGAAGCAACAATTGGAAAAGTAACGAATCTTATGCTTCTATTTTCATCCACTTGGTAAGTATCCTTATGCTTATTTAGATAATTGCGCAGATCAGATTCTTCAATATCTACTAAAGAATCACTTATAGTATAATATGGGACATATAAATAATCCACTTCTGCAATGGTATTTTGCTTCGAGTAATATTTTTGGGCCTCGGCAGAGGTTATATAGTTAGCGTTGATAATCAAATTGTCGTATTTAATCCTCAATCTAGAAGGCTCCAAATTTTTCTCAAACAATAACCATCCGGCAATTTGTTGAGGAGGTAACTGCTGCTGATCAACCATCTGTAAAAATTGAACAATTTGATCCCTGTTTACTTCTCCGGTTTGCGGATCGCCAAATGCTGCTACCAGCTCCGGATGAATATTATTACCCTGCACCATGTCTACCAATTCTTCGTCGGTTACTTTGATGCCTAGTTCGTCGAATTGTTTTTGAAATGCAATTTTTACTATTAAAAACTCCCAGGCCTGGTTTCTAATGCTATACATTTCCGCTTCGGTAGGGTTTCGCTGCTGCTGAAGGGTAAAGTTATATTTCATTTCCTCTACTTGCTGGCGAAACATATCAATAGGCACCGTTTCACCGGCTATTTCGCCTACATCATTTTTTTGCTGTCCAAACAAAACCGAATTGGAGCTCATAATATCTCCACCCACAATAAAAAGCATGAGCGCAATGGCAACAAAACCAATGGCCAAACCTGTTCTTTCTCTTATTTTCTTAATTAATGCCATTTCTCAATAATTTAAAGGCCGCAAAATTACTTACAATATTTTTATTATGAAAACAATTAAACGAATCTACTTTTGTGATTTCAAATAATTAGTTTATTCTATTAAAATTTTCAATGATTTTTTCTGTTTCTTAAGCTTTTAAAGTCTTTGTGATTTTCCCGGTTAAAATAAGATTCAAACGATTTATTTGCCGTTTTCCTTTGTATCCCCTAATCTAACTTTTACAATATTTATTCGATTATCCTCCATTTCGTTTATTACAAAATTCAGATTGCCATAATCTACTATTTCCTCTTTTTGAGGAATGTCTTCTGTAATTGATAAAATAAAGCCTCCTAAGGTATCGTAGTCACCTGGAGGGATATTCCAATCATATTTTTCATTGAGATAGTCTATTTCGTGGCGGGCGCTAATCAAAAAGGTCTTATTGTCAATTTTATGCTCTACCCAATCATCTACATCATGCTCATCCTGTATTTCTCCAAAAATCTCTTCAATAATATCTTCCATGGTGACTATTCCCGAAGTACCACCAAACTCATCTACTACCAAAGCCACACTTTTATGCTCGGTAATAAATTGAATCATTAACTCATTGGCCAACATGGTTTCAGGTACAATAATAATGGGATTTAAAATACTCTCAATGTCTTTTGGCTTTTTAAACATCTCCAAAGAGTGACAGTAACCCACTATTTCATCAATTGAATCTTTGTATACCATTACTTTCGAGTGGCCACTGTCTATAAACTCTTGTCGCAATTCATCTATTGGATCTGTAATATCGATAGCTATCATCTCTGTGCGAGGAATCATACATTCTCGCACTTTTACTGTTTTAAATTCTAAGGCATTATTGATTATCTTTGCATTTACCTCATCATCCTCATCAATGTTATCCGGGTTTAAATTATTTTTAATATAATTATTCAAATCTGTAAGACCAAACACCGGCCGCTCCTCAGAGTATTCTAATTTTAAAATATTAGAGATTATAAATTTTGAAAGTAGCGTAATTAAAAATACTAACGGAAAAAGAATAAAATACATGAATTGAATAATGGGTGCAAAAACAGTCAATAACCAGTCGGGATTAATTAAAAAAATACTCTTCGGGGTAAATTCTGCGGTAATTAAAACTAATATTGTACTGATAATAGTTTGCACCACAAGCACACTTAAGTCAGTATTGAGCACAGGGGGAAGCCATCCTTCGATCCACGGCTTTAGTAAATTGGCCATGTAAATTCCATAAAGCACCAAAGCGATGTTGTTACCTACCAGGGTAGTACTAATAAAATTGGATGGTTTTTGCAGAAAACGAGATAAAATTTGACCTGACAAACTTCCTTTTTGTCCTTGCAATTCTATATGCAATTTATTTGACGAAACAAAAGCAATTTCGATACCCGAGAAAAAGGCAGAAAAGATCAGGGTTATTGCTATGATAATTATCTGGCTGTATTCCATCTAATGAAGCATTGACTATTCTTCGATTACAAATGAACCTTCCGAAGGTTTTAAAATCTTGAACTTTTCAAAGTTTTGACTTGCTCTTAAACCTTCTCCATAAATAATCTCGCTTTTTGTTTTTACAATTACAAATTTATCGGTGTAAATGGCATCATCTCCCGGGCCTGGCTCCCAATATAATTCTTCAGAGTTTACTTGTTGCTCTTCCAGCAAATTTCTCAAAATCACATTTCCTTCAGCTTTATACACTTTTTCCTTTGCATCGTAATAGCCAGTATTTGCTTTTAAAGTAAAGGCCACAGCACCATCTATTTGGTAGTTTTCGATGTAAATTCCTTCAGGAAATTCCATATTTTCATTTTCGAAAATCATCTCTCGATCGGCCATCAACTTAAATTTTACAAAGGCAACAGTATCTACCTGGTCCTCGCCTTCACTGTACAAAGTTTCTACATCAGTGAGTTCATACATTGGACCATTGTATTCTTGTACCTGACTTACCTCTGTATTTTCACAGGAAATCATCATTATAGTAAAAATAAGAAATAATTTCCCAAATTTCATTATTGTATATATTTACTTTTTACTCATAATAAAAAAAGCGGTTTATCAACCGCTTTTTTATGGTTAATTAAAACTATATTTAGTCTCTGAATTGTAGCTTTACAGTTTCGTTTATCCAGCATCCTACTTGCACTGCACTACCTTTGTCCAGATTGTAAGTAAATGCCTCCTCAGTAGACGGAAATGCCGTTCTCATTCTTGCCATTGCTGAAGTATCACCTGCTCTTCTGTACATTTCATATGCTGCAATGAATACTGCCCTATCCTTCACTATGTTTTCGCCCGATTTGCATATTTCAAAACTATTAGCATACATATCGCCTATTTTTTTGTAAGCTGTTCTTGCTGTAGGGTCAGTATTCACTGCATTAAAGTAATAGTTTCTTGCTTTTGATTTAGAACCCTTCATGTTATTGATATCTCCAAGTTGCATGTACACTTTAGCTTTTTTAGAATTATCTTCAGTAAGTTCAATAGCTTCTAACAGGTATTTTTCTGCTTCCTCGTACATTTCTCGTTTTATATACTGGATACCCATTACATAGGCCAATCCGTAATTTGGCTCATTCTCATGAATAATTTTAACCGTTTCCAAGAAAACATCACTATCAGTACATTCACCGGCATACATTAAAGATAAAATCTTATTGGCCTGCTGTAAATCCGTTGGATCAGCTTCTAATTTTGGCCACATTTTTTGCTCTACAAAATCACAGTCAATGGTAACTGTAGCTGTAAGTATTTTGTCTATATTTTCGCGATAAGTATCAACCCTCGACTCTTTTTTGCCGTTTGCTTCCAAATGATCGATAATAGAATTTATTTGGTCGTAGTACTCAAGCACCATTACATCTGTAAATTCATCGTCATGAGTTTTTTTGTATCTTCTTACTACGTCCATGTAAGGTACCAATAAATAACTGGCTACATCATTGCCATTAAGCTCAAAAGTTCTTTTGTAGATGTCAAATAACTCTCCATACTTAGAATAATTATCTTTAAAATACTTATATGCAGTGTACGCTTTACGATTAAGCACATTAGCTTCATCATTAAAGTATTTAATTCTAAGATCGTACATTAACAAAGCTGAATCTTGTAATTCTAATGTGCGAACTTTATCGCTTTCTTGATCGGCAAGACCTTCATAAATTTTAGCACCATCAATGTATAAAGAGTTGTGCAAATCTGGTACATTTTTCATTAGCCACCTTAAAGGTTTAGCCGCCACTTTGTAATTATCTTGACGCAAAGCATCTTTGTAAAGCACATATCTTTCTTCTGCAGAAGCCTTGTCTTCTGGCCAATTCCACCCATCTTCAGTTGATTGAGCAACAGCCGAACCTGCTACAACAATAGCAAACAAGCTTAGTAATAAACTTTTCATAACTTTTAACATTTTATTAATCATATTTTCGTTTTTGAAACCATCTGTCATTAAATGCAACTCCTAAAGAAACACTGTAGAAGTCTTCAAATATCAGGTTGTCGTCTGTAGTTCCTCTTTGTCCATAACCGAATGCTAGAGTGAAAACCGACCCCCCCACAGGTAGTGAGGTACCAAAATTAATACCAAATTCCGAAATTTGTTGATTATTTTTAACAAAAGGTGTATTTCCAAAGCTAAAACCTGCCTTGTAGGCTATCCTATCAAAGTAACTTTTTACTGAAAAGAAATCAGGAATAAACTCAACTCCAATAGCATATCGGCTCATAGCTCCCAAGTTTTCATCGGAAACGCCATTAAATCCTTCAAAAGTACTCCAATCCTGAAAAACCGCGTCAGCTGCTAGATTCCATTTAGTGCCTCTTTGGAAGGCTATGCCAAAACCATATCTTGCCGGTAATACTATAGACCCGTTAACATTAGGTAAAACCGAAAAATCAAGAACCTCTTCTACCAGCGAACCATCTACATTTCTATCACTTCTTCTTTCTAAAGTACTACTTCTATCTCCGCTTACATTGCTTTGTAAATCGTAGGTTGCTCCAAAATTAAAATAAGTTTTTTGATTGAGTTTAAATTCATAAGCTACTCCTGTAGATAAGTAAAAATCGCTAAAACTAGTACTGTTAGAAAGCACACTTTTGTAAAGAGTGCCCGAAGTAGTATCATTTACCTGAAATGAAAAGGGATTAACTACAATGTCTTCTTTTATCGCACTAAATAAGTAGCCTAATCTGGCTCCTACATATAAATGCTTGAAAAGGCGCACACCTGTAGCAATAAAAGCTTGATTTATACCGCCATTTCCACGATAAATGGTATTAGCTAAGTTATCACTGTTCTGAATAGGAGTAGTAGTATTAATTTCATAATCTACACGGCTATAGGGCATAAATCCAATGCTTGTAGCAACCTTTCCGGCTTTTAAAGGAAAGCTTAGCGCCAGGTAAGATAGATTACCGCCACCTACAGTTTGAGAAGCATTATCTTGTTCTAAATTTCTTTGCTCGGCTCTTATGCCAAATTCAAACGTGGTGAGCTCATTCATTGGCAACCACGCTGGATTGATGGTGCTCATACTCCAGGGTCTGGCAGTAGCGATACCTACCCCCCCCATGGCATCGTTATGAATAAGTGACATTCCTTTTATATCTCCAATACCAATGGTAGTATAGGGAGAAGCCCCGTTTTGTGCATACGCTGTAGAAACCACTACCCAAAACAGTACGATTAATCCAATATTTTTATACATTATATAATAGTACCTGATTCAAACCAATTAAAACTAAATCCTCAACTACAAAGTTCGTACCTTTTATCTTACTATCAAAAAATAATGCATCACCCCCACAAAGAACTACCTTCAAATCGGCAAATAAATTCTTATAGTTTTGTATCATACCTTCTATTTCTGCCACAGTACCATTTACCACCCCTGAAAGTATTGATTCTTCTGTGGTCTTGCCTATTACTTCAATATCATTTTTGTTTTCGATTAACGGCAACCTGGCAGTGAAATTATGCAATGCTTTCAATTTCATCTGTATACCGGGACTTATTGCGCCTCCCAAATAAGTTTTGCCTTCCTTAAGCAAGTCATAAGTAATACAACTTCCGCAATCTACACTTAAGCAGTTTTGTTGCGGATATAAAAAATGAGCGGCCACTGCAGCTGCTATACGATCTACACCTAAAGTATCCGGAGTATTATAATTTATTTTAATAGGTAACTTGGTTAAGTGATTAAAATAAAGAGGCTTTAATTTGCTGATTTGAGTTTTTATTTTCTCTACTGCTGTACTTTTGTTTACATTACTTACTATTACTTTTTCTACTCGATGCTCATGCAACAATTCTAGAATCTGTTGTTCGTGTATATCAGTAAAACTTGTTACTAATTCCCACTCGCAAAATATACCAATCTTAGCGCGAGTATTACCAATATCTACTGCCGCTGAACATGAATTGCTCATTACTTATTTTTTTTGCTAAAATTAATAATTATTTTTACAATTGATAACTTAGACTAATTATTTATGAAAAAAGAATATCGAGTATTGGGTTTAATGTCTGGTACATCATGCGATGGTTTGGACATTGCATCTTGTTTCTTTAACCAAAAGGATGGCAAATGGAATTATTCAATTGAAAATGCTGCTACTTACCCCTATCCTAATGACCTAGAGGAAACCTTAAAAAATGTAATAGCACTTTCTGCTCTCGAACTGGCCGTACTTGATATAAATCTGGGTGATTTTTTTGCTGAAAAAATAAACAATTTTAAACGTGAATACGATGTAAAAAATATAGATTTTATTGCGTCACATGGTCACACGGTATTTCATCAGCCAAATGAAAAGCTTACACTTCAAATAGGTAATGGGCAAGCTATTTATGAAAACACACAAATTCCGGCAATCAATAACTTTAGAATTTCAGATGTATTAAAAGGTGGCCAGGGAGCTCCACTAGTGCCCGCGGGTGATAAAATTTTACTTTCAGCATATCATTTTTGCCTTAATCTCGGTGGTATTTCTAATATCTCTTTTGATAAAGACAACCAGAGAATAGCATTTGATATTGGTCCTCACAATTTGGCTATCAATATTATAGCCCAAAAAAAAGGGCTTAATATGGATAAAAATGGAGAAATAGCAAAAAAAGGAACGCTGCAGAAAGAATTAAAAAACACACTTGATGACTTTGAATATTATAAAAAGAGCGCTCCTAAATCTCTAGGGATTGAAGACTTGCATCATACTTTTTTCCCGTTACTCAATAAAAGCAGCTACAATATTGAAGATACTATGCATACACTTTATCATCATTTGGCAAAGCAAATAAGTAAAGTAATTAATACAAATGCAACTGAAAAAGCAATGGTACTGGTAACTGGAGGTGGTGCACACAATCTTTTTTTTATTGAACTTCTCCAACAATATGTAGGAGCAGATACTAAAATAATTGTACCGGATAAAAAACTTATTGATTTCAAAGAGGCTTTGGTTTTTGCCTTTTTAGGAGTGTTGAGGTCAAGAAAAGAGATTAATATATATAAGTCAGTAACTGGTGCCTGCCAAAATAGTATTGCTGGCGTTTTACATGGCTTTTAATCATTTTTCATAGCCAGGTAGCCTTTTTATAAAATATAAACACTTCATTATTAGGAAAAACGTGATATCTCAGTAATTTTAAGGCTTCTATTAGACCTGGCACAAGGATGAAAGCATTATTTTCAAAAATATTATTTTTACTGATATGTCTATCTTTTAATTATGATTCATTTGCACAAAACCTTGTTCATAAATCAATACAAAAGCAAGAAACACATGACATAGCAGACACACATAAGGATAATGATGATAATCATATTACTTATGAAGCAGAAGCGCATGTTGCTCCACCTTCATGGGCTGTTATTCCATTTGTATTGCTGCTACTAATGATTGCCACGGGACCGCTATTTTATGAACATTTTTGGCATAAAAATTATCCTAAAATTGCCGTAGGTCTAACTATATTAGTGGTTGGTTTTTATATTTTCATTTTAGAAAACATAAATTACCCCGTCCACTCAGCTTTCGAATACATTCAATTCATATCCTTGTTAGCTTCCTTATACATTGCTTCAGGGGGCATTTTAATTAATTTAGATCGAAAAGCAACTGCTGGCACAAATGTAGTTATATTGGCTACAGGAGCAATAATAGCAAATTTAATAGGTACTACCGGTGCATCTATGCTCTTGATAAGGCCGTATATGCGGTTGAACCAAAACAGGATAAAACCTTATCATATTATCTTTTTCATTTTTATCATCAGTAATATTGGTGGTTCACTCACGCCTATTGGCGATCCTCCATTATTTCTTGGTTTTTTAAAAGGTGTACCTTTTGGCTGGACCATAACACATAACTCTTTGCCTTGGTTATTTGCCATCATAATTTTGCTCTTGGTGTTTTATTTGTTTGATAGTCATAACACCAAAAAAAAACCTATAGCTGCCGAAGAGGAACCAATCAAAAACTCATTTTCTATTATTGGTACTCGTAATTTTCTTTGGCTTTTAGTTATTATTATCGCGGTATTTATTGATCCGAACATATTTCCGTGGGTGCCCGGTATTGATTTTCATGGACAATCATTTTCTTTTATAAGGGAGCTGATCATGCTTTCTGTGGCTTATTTTTCCTACAGGTTTGCCAATAAAAAAGCTTTACGAGGAAATGAATTTACTTTTGAGCCCATTAGAGAAGTAACTTTTATTTTTATAGGAATTTTTGGTACTATGATGCCTGCACTTGAATTGGTGAGTATTTTCGCCAAATCTGAAGCGGGCATAGCCATGATTAATGAACATTCTCTTTTCTGGGGTACCGGTGCTTTATCTGGTTTTCTTGACAATGCACCTACTTATCTGAATTTCCTGGCGGCAGGTATGGCTTCCCAAGGAGCCAGTATTAATCAATTAAATGACGTAAGAGCTTTTGCTGCCGGTGGTGTTTATGAAAATTCTGTAATATTTCTGAAATCGATATCAATTGCAGCGGTATTTTTTGGGGCAATGACTTATATTGGCAACGGACCTAACTTTATGGTAAAGTCAATATCAGAAGAAAGAGGTCTTAAAATGCCCTCCTTCTTTGGTTATATTATCAAATATTCAATACCATTTCTTCTGCCGCTGTTCCTAATCATCTGGCTTCTTTTCTTTTTATTTCAGTAAAAGAATAAGCTCGAATTGACTATCCCAACTTTTTGAATAAAGGCTATTTCATTACAATGAAACCTAAAGCCCTCTATCTTTTATATATGAATAGCTCCCATGCCACTAGCCGCTAAAGCTGCTTCTTTCACAGCTTCAGTAAATGTAGGATGAGCATGTGACATACGGGCTATATCTTCTGCTGAAGCCCTGTACTCCATGGCTACTACCCCTTCCGCAATTACATCGGCCGCGCGCGGTCCAATGATATGCATGCCTAAAATCTCGTCAGTTTTTTTATCGGACAATACTTTTACCAACCCATCGGTATCCATACTTGCTCTGGCCCTACCAGAAGCTTTGAAAGGAAAAGAACCGGACTTGTATTCTCGTTTATCTTGCTTAAGTTGTTCTTCAGTATATCCTACACTAGCTACCTCTGGCCAGGTATATACAACTGATGGAATTAGCAAATAATTTATGTGAGGTTTATGCCCGGCTATTACTTCGGCAGCAAATGCACCTTCTTCTTCTGCCTTATGTGCAAGCATTACTCCTCTTATTACATCACCAATGGCATAAATATTATCTACATCTGTTTGCAGATGCTCATTTACTGGAATTTTACCTTGTTTATCAGTGGATAATCCAATATTTTCTAAACCCAAACCTTCTGTATATGGGCGTCGGCCAATGGAAACCAAACAATAGTCTCCTTTAAGTTCTATTGTTTTGCCATCTTTTGTTTCTGCTTTCACAATTACCTCTTTGCCTTTGGCTTTTACTTCCGTTACTTTATGCTGCATATAAAATTCAAAGCCTATTTTGCTCAGTGATTTTTGCAGCTCTTTACCCATAGTACCATCCATACCTGGTATAAGGCGATCCATTAGTTCCACCGTACTTACTTTGGCACCCAATCTGGCATACACAGACCCCATTTCCATACCTATAATTCCGCCTCCAATCACGATCATATGCTTAGGCACCTCTTTTAATTCCAACGCTTCAGTACTGGTAATCACCCTTTTTTTATCTAGTTCAATAAAGGGCAAAGAAGCGGGTTTGGAACCTGTAGCTATAATAAATTTTTCTGATTCAACTTCTTTAGCTTCACCTCCATCACTGGGTGTAACTTTTATTTTATTTTTATTGATAAACGAGCCCATTCCATGAAATACATCGATTTTATTTTTTTTCATCAAAAAGTTGACACCTGTATAACTCTGCTTTACCACCTCAGCTTTACGTGCTACCATCTGTTTTAGGTTAACTTTTAAATCTTTGAGGTCTATTCCGTGCTCTTTAAAAGTATGAGCAGCATTGTGATAATGCTCTGAAGAATCTAGCATTGCTTTGGAAGGAATACAGCCAACATTAAGGCAAGTACCCCCTAGCGTATTGTATTTTTCTACTATGGCAGTTTTTAAGCCGAGCTGGGCACATCGTATAGCCGCCACATAACCACCGGGCCCTGAACCAATTACAGTCACATCGTATTTCATGGATTTATATCTTTTATTTTTTTTCAATTTAAATTTCCAACAATAGTCTTGCCGGATCTTCTATTAATTCTTTTATTCGGTAAAGGAAACTTACTGATTCACGTCCATCTATTAAGCGATGATCATAAGATAAAGCAACGTACATGATTGGTCTCACCACTATTTCACCATCAACTACTACCGGCCGCTCTACAATATTGTGCATACCTAGTATGGCTGCTTGTGGAGAATTAATAATTGGAGTAGACAACATTGAACCAAATACGCCTCCATTGGTGATTGTAAAAGTTCCTCCCTGCATTTCATCAATGCTTAACTTACCATCTCTGGCTTTGCCGGCCAATCTTATTATTTCTTTTTCTATACCATCAAAACTTCTTTTATCAGCATTTCTTATTACAGGCACTACAAGCCCTTTAGGTGTAGAAACAGCTATGGAAACATCGTAATAATCATTGTATAATATATCATCGCCATCGATCATCGCATTCACTGATTTCCATTCTTGTAACGCCAAGCAACTGGCCTTTACGAAAAATGACATGAAACCCAAATTGATCTCATACTTATCTTTAAATTTCTCCTTGTACTTTTTACGCAAATCCATCACGGGTTTCATATCCACCTCATTAAAGGTGGTAAGCATAGCCATTTCATTTTTTACCGATACCAGACGGCGAGCAACCGTTTTCCGCAAACTGCTCATTTTTTTACGCTGGTGGGGTCTTTCGCCAGATGCAGAAGTTTGAGACTTTTCCTCAGCCTGCTTTTCTTGCGCTAGTGCAGGCTTAGCAGATTTTTCTGCTTTCAGGGCATCCTCTTTAGTTATTCTACCTTCTACACCGGTGCCTTTTACATCATTGGTATCTATTCCCTTTTCTGCTAAAATTTTTGCTGCCGCAGGTGAGGGATGTCCCGCTGCATAACTCGCTGAAGAGGTTTCTTTGGTTTCTTTTGCAGGCTTTTGCGTATCCAGATCTTCTCTTTCAGGCGGTTCTCCACTTACTATTTCAATTTTACAAATTAAAGCACCAATGTTCAGTGTTTCGCCCTCCTGAGCAACTATTTGCAACATCCCTCTTGCTTCTGCAGTAAGCTCAAATGTTGCTTTGTCCGATTCTATTTCAGCAATTACTTCATCCAACTCTACAAATTCTCCATCTTTCTTCAGCCAGTTGGCAATAGTTACTTCTGTGATAGATTCGCCAACTGAAGGAATTGTCATTTCCAGAACTTCACCAGTTTTTTCTGCCTGCATTGCTGCTTTATTTGCTTTTTTATTCTGCTCTCCTTCATCCTGCCTATTTTCATCATCTGGTACAGCTTCGGTGTCTATTTCAGCTATTACATCTCCTATACTCAGCGTTTCTCCTTCCTCTACTTTAATATGTAAAACACCCGCCTGCTCAGCATTTAATTCAAATGTGGCTTTGTCCGACTCTAGCTCGCATATCACGTCATCCATCTCTACATACTCGCCCTCTTTTTTCAACCATTGTGCAATAGTAACTTCGGTTATAGACTCACCTACTGTTGGTACTTTTATCTCAAGACCCATATTTTTCTGAAATAGTTATTTATAAATTAAAAGCTTTTTCTAATATTTCCTTTTGTTCTTTAGGATGTAATTTGGCATAACCAATGGCAGGCGAAGCTGCCGCTCTACGAGAAATTAATTGAATATTTTTGGCAGGAAAAATTCGCAAAATGTACCCCCATGCACCCATGTTAGATGGCTCTTCCTGCACCCAGCAAATTTCTGCTTTTGAATACTTTTTCAAAAGTTTCTCTATTTGCCCGGTAGGTAGAGGATGAATTTGCTCTAATCGTATTATTGCTATATCCTTTCTCTTTTGACTATTTCGCTCTTCGGCTAAATCATAATACACTTTACCGCTACACAGCAACAATCTCTTAACTTCTTTTACTTCTACGTCTTGGTCATCAATTATTTCCTGAAATTTACCGATTGTGAAATCTTCTAATGGAGAAACCACTTTAGGGTGTCTTAAAAGCGATTTTGGAGACATAATAACCAGCGGCTTTCGAAATGGCCAGGTTAACTGTCGACGAAAAGCATGAAATAAATTAGCCGGTGTAGTTAAATTAGCAACAATCATATTGTAGTCTGCGCTAAGCTGTAAAAATCGTTCTAATCGGGCACTGGAATGTTCCGGACCTTGACCTTCAT
Organism: uncultured Roseivirgaceae bacterium; assembly: GCA_964592475.1. Taxonomy (GTDB): domain Bacteria; phylum Bacteroidota; class Bacteroidia; order Cytophagales; family Cyclobacteriaceae; genus CAZQEZ01. The sequence goes on along the minus strand of CAZQEZ010000005.1, from coordinate 19,816 downwards.
AACCATGAGGCAACAACATAACCAATCCATTCATCCTGTTCCATTTTGTTTCGGAGCAACTAATGAACTGGTCAATTACTACTTGGGCTCCATTAGCAAAATCACCAAATTGAGCTTCCCAGATAGTGAGAGCATTTGGATTTGCCAAAGCATAACCAAATTCGAAGCCCAATACCGCATTTTCTGAAAGTAATGAATTGTAAATATGGAGTGATTCTTGCTGCTCCTCTATATGATCTAAGTTAGAATAGGCTTCATCGGACTCAGCATCAAATAATACCGCATGACGATGCGAGAAGGTTCCTCTCACAGAATCCTGACCTGACACCCGTACAATTTTATTTTCTAAAAGTATAGAACCATAAGCCAATAGCTCACCAGCAGCCCAATTGAGAAGCTTATCTTTTGTAAACATTTTTTTGCGTTCTTTCAATAGCTTATCCACTTGCCTTAATGGTTTAAACCCTTCCGGAATAGTAGTTAATGCTTTAGCTACTTTGTCTATTATCTCTTGATCAATAGCAGTATCCGGCGAATTATCAAAATCATCAGGTTGAGAAGGACGCAATTGCTTCCACTCTTTTTCTAATGGTTGCATCATGTATGGCGTTTCCTTTTGCTTAACCATATTGAGCCTATCTTGAAGCAAGCCTCTGAATTCTTTGTCCATTTGATTAGCCAGCTTGGCATCTACATCGCCTCTTTTAATCAAAGATTTATTGTAAACTTCTCTTGGATTGGGGTGCTTGGAAATAATGTTATACAAAGATGGCTGGGTAAATTTAGGCTCATCGCTTTCATTGTGACCATGTCTACGATAGCAGACCATGTCAATAAAAATGTCTCTATTAAATTTTTGCCTGAACTCAACTGCTATTTTAACACAAAAAACGACTGCTTCAGGATCATCACCGTTTACATGCAGTACCGGTGCATCTATTATTTCAGCTACATCAGTGCAATAAATACTTGAACGAGCCTCGTCAAAATTGGTAGTAAACCCTAATTGATTGTTGATGACAAAATGAATAGTTCCACCCACACTATAACCCTTCAGATCGCTCATTTGAGCCAGTTCATACACCACCCCTTGGCCTGCAATAGCTGCATCTCCATGGATCAATATGGGTATAATTTTATTATAGTCGCTTTCATACAACCACTCTGACTTAGCCCTGCTGGCACCCACAACTATCGGGTTTACAGCCTCCAGGTGCGAAGGATTGGGCATTAAATTTACTCTTACTTCTTTACCATTCTCTGTAGTGCGAGTGCTGTTAAAACCCATGTGATATTTAACATCACCATCGCCCATTGTCATATCAGTGGGCAAATTACCCTCAAATTCATTAAAGATTTGTTCATAGGTTTTCCCCATTACATTGGCCAGCACATTCAACCTGCCTCGATGAGCCATACCCAGTATAAATTCCTCAGCACCTAATTCTGCACCTTTATTTATAATAGCATCAAGTGCCGGAATGGTGGTTTCTCCCCCTTCAAGAGAAAACCTTTTCTGGCCAATATATTTAGTATGAAGAAAATTTTCAAATACAACAGCCTCATTTAGCTTGGATAAAATTCTTTTCTTTTCACTAATAGAAGGAGAAAAATTGAGCGATTCGTGTTCAATCTTCTTTTTAAGCCAGGATAAGATTTTCGGCTCTCGAATGTACATATATTCAAACCCGATAGATCCTTCATAAATCTTTTGCAAAGAGGCATAAATATCTCTCAAAAGAGCTCTTCCTATACCAATTTCATTTCCTACATCAAATTCAGTATCAAGGTCCTGTTCCAGTCCAAAATCCTTTAGATCCAAAATTGCTTTTCTATCGACTCTTTCTCTGACAGGGTTTGTTTTTGAACGAAGATGGCCCCGAGTACGATAAGCATGAATTAAATCTCTAACGCCTAATTCTTTCTGGGATAATCCTTCTCCCGTTGCTGTTGTAGCATTACCGTTGCTTCCAAACTTATTAAGTGAAAATTCAAATCCTTCAAAAAATTTTTGCCAGGATTCATCAACTGAGTCAGGGTTTTGCTGATACGCTTTATAAAGTTCATCTATGTAAGCACTATGTGCATTACTGATGTAGGAAAATTTATCCATCCTATATTTGTTGTTAATGTTATTTACAAAGTTAATAAAATAAGAAAATATAATGAAAACCGTTTAAGCGATTATGCGATTAAATAGACCGCATATAGCGTGATCTATATGAACGGCCGAGAGATGGTTAAGTTCGTGTCTTTTTTATTTTTTTATCACATATTATTAAAAATAATAGCAAATACCTTATCTTTGCACTCCTTTTGAAAAAGTATTTTGAACCGGTGGACGGGTTCCACCATAAATTGAATAATTAATGTCAGTAAAATTAAGGTTGTTACGTCGAGGACGTAAAAAACTTGCCATTTATGATGTAGTTGTAGCAGACTCTCGCTCACCACGTGATGGTAAATTTAAAGAGAAATTAGGAACTTTTAATCCTAATACAGACCCTGCATCGGTTAACATCAATGAAGAAAAAGCACTTGACTGGTTAATGAAAGGGGCAACTCCAACTCAAACAACGAGAAATATCTTGTCTGATTTGGGTTTAATGCTCAAAAAGCATTTACAGATTGGTGTAAACAAAGGCGCTATAACGCAAGAAACTGCAGATAGCCGCTTCAATGACTGGAAAGCTGAAAAAGATGCCAAAGAAGCTAAAAAGCTTGATTTATTAGCCCAAACTAAAGAAGCAAAAGAAAAAGCTAGATTAGAGGCGGAATCGAAAATTAAACAGAAACGTGCAGAAGAGATCAGGAAAAAGCGAAAGGTAGAAGAGCCAGCAACAGCCCCTGAAGAAACTGTAGAAGAACCAACTCCTGCTGTAGAAGCGGAAGAGCCAGCTACTAAAGATGCCCCGGCAGAAACAACTGAGGATAAAGAGGCTGAGCAACCGAAAGCAGAAACAAAAGTAGAAGCGCCTGCCAAAGAAGAGGTGAAAGAAGAAACACCCGCTAAGGAAGAAAAGCCTACTGAAGAGGAAGTACCTGCTAAGGAAGAGAAACCTACTGTAGAGGAAGCTAAAAAAGAAGCACCTGCTACGGAGGAAAAACCTGCCAAAGAAGAAAAGCAGGAAAAAGAGGCTGAAGATAAACCAGCAGAAGAAAAGAAAGAAGACGATAAGAAATAAAATAATTTATTTTTAATTAAAGAAACTTCATCTTGGAAAAAGAATCCTGTTTTCAACTTGGATATATTACAAGAAAACATGGGCTTCAAGGTGAAGTTTCTGTTTTTTTAGATGTTGACTACCCTGAAGACTATGCAGGGATGGAGAGTGTATTTTTAGCAGCACCAGATAACGACACCCTGATACCTTACTTTATAGAACACATTCAAATTTTAGACAGAAAAGCAGTGATAAAGTTTGAAGGTATTGACACTGTAGAAGAGGCTGAAGGTTTAAGATCCAGTCAACTTTATTTGCCGCTTGATCAACTGCCTCAACTTGAGGAAAATCAATTTTATTATCATGAAATTATCGGCTACAGCATAAAAGATGTGAATAAGGGAATGCTTGGTAAGGTAAAACAAATTTATGAGGTTCCTAGCCACGATTTGATTGGCATGCAATATCAAAACAAGGAAGTGCTAATTCCAATAAAAGACGATATAATTTTAAAAGTAGATAAAGTTGAGAATACCCTAGAAGTAAAATTACCTGACGGATTACTCGAATTATACCTAGACTGATATGCAAATAGATATCATCACCGTTTTACCCCGTTTATTAGAAAGTCCATTTGCTGACTCGATACTTAAAAGAGCTCAAGAAAAAGGGTTGGTGGAAATAAATATTCATGATTTAAGAGAATATTCCAGTAATAAACATCGTCAAGTAGATGATTACGCCTATGGGGGAGGCGCAGGCATGGTATTAATGATTGAGCCAATAGCCAACTGCATCAACCATCTGAAAAGTGTTAAAACCTACGACGAAATTATTTATACCTCTCCCGATGGTGAATTATTTAATCAGTCGATGGCTAATTCATTATCTTTAAAAGGAAATTTACTTTTACTTTGCGGACATTATAAAGGAGTGGATGAAAGGATTAGGGAACATTTTATTACAAAAGAAATAAGCATTGGCGACTACGTACTTTCAGGTGGTGAATTAGCAGCTGCAGTAATTGTTGATTCAGTAGTAAGGCTAATACCAGGAGTGCTTTCAGACGAAACTTCGGCGCTATCGGATAGCTTTCAGGACAATTTGCTTGCTCCGCCTGTTTACACCAGACCAGCAGATTACCGAGGATTAAAAATACCTGAAATTTTAACATCTGGGCATCAACAAAAAATTGACGAATGGCGATATGAAAAATCATTGCTTAGAACTACAGAACGAAGGCCCGATCTTTTAAAATAAAACAAAGCCTAATGAAGAAATAAGAAAATAATTTTTTATATTTGCACTCCATTTTGAAAATCGACATCAAAAATATAATTTGAATAAATCATGAGCCACTTATTAAAGGTTATAGAGGACGAATATAAAGAATCTCGGAGCAAATTCCCGAAATTCCACCCAGGCGATACTGTAAACGTGCATGTGAAAATTAGAGAAGGAAATAAAGAGAGAATACAGCAATTTCAAGGTGCTGTGTTGCAGATAAAACATTCTGGTAGTACAGGTGAAACTTTTACTGTAAGAAAGATCTCCAATAGTATTGCTGTTGAAAGGATCTTCCCATTGTTATCTCCTAGCATTGAAAAAATTGAAGTGATTCGCTCCGGTGCCGTACGAAGAGCTCGTCTATTTTATTTAAGAGGTAGAAAAGGTAAAAAAGCAAGAATAAAGGAAAAAATGTAATCATTTATAAACACATTAAAATGAAAGCCATACTGAAATTTCGATATGGCTTTTTTATTTTTTACCACAAATGTTACTTGAATAATATTTAGCCCTCTATTTTTGAAATTTTTAACTACTATGTTAGCATTTTTCTTACAACTAATTTTAACTGCTACTCATTCTTATTTTAAGTCAGGGGCCATTTTTTAGGCTATTTTATTACCTTTTTTCTTAAAAAACTTGCCTATTACAGGTTAAAAGCTTGTTTTACAGCTAGTTAATTTTGTGTAAATTGCACTAAAATAATTAAGGCTATGTTTAAATACTTATATTTTATTATCGCGATTGTAGCAATATCAAGTTGCGATTTACGCAAGTACAAATTGATGGAAGAGGAAAATGAATCTTTGAAAAAGAAGGTAATTGAGCAAGATTCATCGTTAGTAGCATTTTTGGAAGCATTTACCGAAATTGAAAAAAACCTATCCGAAATAAGACAGCGGGAATTAGCGATTTCTGTGACTGAAGAAGAATATGGTCTTACTGAACAAGAAATTAATGATAAAATAGAGGGCCATATCACGGTGATAGATTCATTATTGCTTAATAACAAGGCTATTTTAAATAGTGTACAAGCAGAACTAAAAAAATCAAATAACAGAAATTACAGTCTCAACAAAATGGTGCAGGATCTACAAAATAGCTTGAGCACTCAAGTAGACGCCAAAGACAAACAAATAGCCCTACTCAAAGAAGATCTGCAAAAAATGAACGTAAAAGTACAGGAACTAAATGCAGGAGTAGAAAATCTACAGTTAGAAAATCAAGAGTTAAAAGACTTAAACCAAGAAAAGCAGAACACCATAAAAGAACGAACTAACGAGCTCAATACTGCATATTTTGTGGTGGCAGGTGAAAAAGAACTGAAAGAGCGAAAGATAATTGAAAAAAAAGGAGGCTTTATTGGCTTGGGTAAGACAGAAGTTTTGAGCAAAAGGTTAAACCCTAATCAATTTCAAAAAATTGATATTCGTGAAACGGTAACAATACCTTTTGAAGCAAAGAAAGTAGAAATTGTGAGCACACACCCACAAGGAAGCTATGAGGTATTAATGGGAGAAAAAATAGTGGAGGGGCTTGAAATTACAGATCCCAATCAATTTTGGCTCAACTCAAAGTTCTTGGTTATTAGCACCAACTAAGCTTTTTGACAATAAACAGATAATTGTCTTTAGCAAACCTTAAAACCTATGGTAAGGCATCCAGCTATGGTAAAAATTAGTAACTTTGCGGCAAATTTAAACAAGCTGAAATGTCTGAAGATAGATTTAGTAGATACACAATTACCGCGGCATTACCTTATGCCAATGGCCCAATTCATATTGGCCATTTAGCAGGTGTATATGTCCCTGCCGATATTTATGCACGCTACTTGAGAGCCAAAGGTAATGACGTGCTTTTTATCTGCGGTTCTGATGAACATGGCGTTGCTATCACCATGAAAGCAAAAAATGAAAACTCATCGCCACAAGCAATTGTAGATAAATATCATAATATTATTAAAGAATCATTTGAGCAATTTGGTGTAAGTTTTAATCACTATGCCCGCACCTCGTCGCCAATACATGCCGAAACTGCATCTGGATTTTTTAAAAAAATGCATGAAAAAAACTTGCTTATCGAAAAAACCAGTGAGCAACTCTTTGACGAGCAACATCAGCAATTTTTGGCCGATCGATATATTATTGGAACTTGCCCTAACTGTGGCTATGAAGAAGCTTATGGTGACCAATGTGAAAAATGTGGAACTTCGTTGAGTCCGTCAGAGTTAAAAAATCCCAGGTCGGCATTGAGTGGAGACAAACCTGTAATGAAAGAAACCAAACACTGGTATTTGCCACTCAACAAGTATGAAAATTGGTTACGAACGTGGATATTGGAAGACCATAAGGAATGGAAGCCGAATGTTTACGGTCAATGCAAATCTTGGTTGGATAATGGTTTACAACCACGTGCTGTTACTCGAGATTTGGATTGGGGTGTACCCGTACCAGTAGCTGGTGCCGAATCGAAAGTATTGTATGTTTGGTTTGATGCACCAATCGGCTATATTTCTGCTACCAAAGAATGGGCTGCAGCAAACGAAAAAAACTGGGAACCTTATTGGAAATCGCGAGACACCAAATTGGTGCATTTTATAGGCAAGGATAATATCGTATTTCACTGTATTATTTTCCCAACTATTTTAAAGGGCCATGGAAATTATATTTTGCCTGACAATGTACCTGCCAATGAATTTTTGAACTTAGAAAATAATAAAATTTCTACTTCAAGAAACTGGGCAGTATGGTTGCACGAGTATCTACAAGATTTTCCTGGAAAAGAAGATGTGCTTCGATATACTTTAACTGCTAATGCTCCGGAAACTAAAGACAACGATTTCACCTGGAAAGATTTTCAGGCCAAGAACAATAATGAGTTAGTGGCTATATTGGGTAATTTTGTAAATCGTGCCTTAGTATTGGTTCAAAAATACTTTGATGGCAAAGTGCCGGCGCAAGACAAATTATTTGGTAAAGATAAAGAGATCATAAAAAAACTGCACCAAATCCCCGGCTCCATAGAAAAATCGTTAGAAAACTACAAGTTTAGAGAGGCTTTAGCTTATTTTATGGAGTTGGCACGAATGGGTAATAAATACATGGCGGATACCGAACCCTGGAAAATAATTAAAACCGATGAAGCAAGGGTGGGCACCATTCTCAATTTAAGTATTCAGATTGTAGCTAACCTTGCAGTACTATCAGAGCCCTTTTTACCTTTTACTAGTAAAAAAATCATCTCGGTGCTCAATATTAAGCCACCTACGTGGAGTGAAGCAGGAAAAGTAGACCTAGTGGCTGAACAACATCAATTAGAAAAACCAGGGTTATTATTTGAAAAAATTGAGGATAGCGCCATACAAGCTCAATTAGAAAAATTGAAATCGAGCAGTAAAGAACATAAATTAAATATGACCAGAGAAAATCAGTATAAAAACGAGATTGTTTTCGAAGATTTTACTAAATTAGACCTTAGAATTGGCACCGTGAAATCTGCGGAAAAAATGCCAAAAAGCAAAAAGCTTATAAAGCTACAAATAGATATGGGTATTGAAACCCGTACGATTTTAAGTGGCATAGCAGAGCATTTTGAACCTGAGCAGCTTATCAATAAGCAGGTGACAGTAGTAGCCAATTTAGCTCCTCGAAAGATGATGGGAATAGAATCTCAGGGAATGGTGCTTATGGCAGAAGACAGTGATGGCAAGTTAGTGTTGCTTAGCCCCGAAAGCATGGTAAGTAGTGGAGCAACAGTAAGTTAACAACGTATATTTTAGTGCTTAATCTTTTCATAGTTGTAAAAAGGGGTCTTCTTAAGGCCCTTTTTTATTTTTATGCCAATTATCCTGGATAAATGCCATTATTAAAAAGTTTATAGTAGGTTATGGTTTATTACTTTAAATTTACCTTTTGAAAAAAACAGAAAATCAAACATGAAATATTTATTAATTTTTGGATTATTTATTTTTATGAGTTGTAATAACGACAAAGAAATAACACAAAATGCAACACCTCCGGATGCAGAAAAAATACCTTATGAAATAGTGCAACATGGAGAGCAAAGAGTTGATAATTACTTTTGGATGCGCCTCAGCGACGAACAAAAAATAGCTGAGACACCAGATGAGCAAACACAAAAAGTATTAAATTATTTAAATGCTGAAAATGCCTATCGTGACACGGTATTAGCCCCAATTCAAGATTTCAAACAAACTATTTTTGATGAAATAGTAGGTAGAATTAAAAAAGATGATTCATCGCTCCCTTATTTTGAAAATGGATATTGGTACTACACCAAGTTTGAAGAAGGTAAAGAATACCCTATATATTGCCGCAAAAAAAGTAGTCTGGACAATGAGGAAATTATTTTGCTGGATGTAAATGAGTGGGCCAAAGGCCATGACTATTATCAAGCAGGAGGCATCAAAATAAGCCCGGACAATAAACTTATGGCCTTTGCCGAAGATACTGTATCCCGGCGGATTTATACAATAAGGATAAAAAATCTGGAAACAGGTGAAATACTACCAGACGTATTAAAAAATACAACCGGAGGCGTGGCCTGGGCCAATGATAATAAAACTTTATTTTACACCACTAAGAATAAAATGACGCTACTTTCGGAAAAAATTTATCGCCATCAACTTGGAGTAGAAGAGGATGTGATGATATATCATGAGAAAGACCCCTCCTATTACATTGGCGTATATAAATCGAAATCAAATGATTATGTGGTTATAAGCACTAGCAGCACTCTTTCAAACGATTATTGGATATTACCGGCAGATCAACCTGAAGGTGAATTTAAAAACTTTACTCCCAGAGAAAAAGAGTTGGAATATAGCGTATACCATTATCAAGATAAGTTTTACGTGCTTACCAATTGGGATGCAACCAATTACCGGCTAATGATAACTGACGAAGATGCCACCGCGAAAGAGAACTGGAAAGAGGTAATTGCTCATAGAGAGGATGTTTTATTAGAAAATATCGAAATATTTGAAAATTATCTGGTAGTTGAAGAAAGAACGAATGGACTCACTAAGTTGCGAATCATATCTATGCAAGATCAATCTGAACATTACGTAGATTTTGATGAGCCTGCGTACGTTACTGGCATTTCTGTTAATCCTGAATTTAAAACTGACTCGCTGAGGTTTACTTACTCATCGTTAACAACTCCAGTAACCACCTATGATTACAATATGGATACCCGGGAAAGAACTATGAAAAAACGACAAGAAGTAGTAGGTGGTCATAATCCGGAAGATTATGTAACAGAACGTCTTTGGGCAACCGCGAGCGATGGTAAGAAGATTCCCATTTCCATTGTTTTTCACAAGTCATTTAATAAAGATGGAAATGCTCCATTGCTTTTATACGGCTATGGTTCTTACGGTGCTGTAATCGATCCTTATTTTAGCTCTACCAGGCTTAGTCTTTTAGATCGGGGCTTTGCCTTTGCCATAGCGCATATTCGCGGAGGACAAATGTTGGGACGAGCGTGGTATGAAGATGGAAAGATGTTTAATAAAATAAACACTTTTACTGATTTTATCGATTGTGGTCAGTATTTAATAGATCAAAAATATACTTCAACTGAAAACATGTACTCGCAGGGAGGCAGTGCAGGCGGACTTTTAATGGGCGCTGTAATAAATATTGCCCCTGAATTGTTTCATGGTGTTGCTGCCGCCGTACCATTTGTGGACGTAATTAATACGATGTCAGACCCCACCATTCCACTTACTACTAATGAATATGATGAATGGGGGAATCCTGAAATTAAAGAACAGTATGATTATATCAAGAAATATTCTCCCTATGAAAATGTGGCTGAGCAAAATTATCCACATCTTTTGGTAACAACCGGCTATTTTGACTCTCAAGTGCAATATTGGGAGCCAGCTAAATGGGTAGCCAAACTAAGAGATTATAATACCAGTGATAACTTAATAATATTAAGTACAAATATGGAAACTGGGCATAGTGGAGCTGCTGGACGTTTTGAAAGGTATAAAGACACTGCCTTATCATATGCTTTTTTTCTGCATTTAGCAGATAAGGATAAATAACAACTTAGAGGAGCCTCCTTTGCCTGGGCTCCTCTATTATTAATATTTCATTTCAAATATTCTCAATAATACCTCCTAAATTTTAATATCTTCAAAATAAAATCTATCAATAGTTTTTCTTAATTGTATTTTATTTTTTCACATATCAGATTTTTTTAAAAAAACAAACATAACCAATATATTAACCAAACCATCTACCTTATTTTATATTACTTTTGCAAATTGAATTGATTAAATTTTTAAAAAAATGAAACTTGTAAAAGGAGATTATGAGGTAGATGGTGTAAAGCTGATTGATGTAGCCAATCAACACGGCACCCCTGTGTATATTTATCATGCCGAAAAAATAGTAGATCAGCTTGACAAGCTGAAACAGGCATTTTCGGAAGTAAATCTTAAGATTAAATATGCAGCCAAAGCCCTTACCAACGTAAGTATTCTTAAATTTTTATGCAAACAAGGTATTGGAGTTGATACTGTCTCAATACAAGAAGTGAAAATTGCATTGCAAGCTGGTTTTAAAACGAAGGATATATTGTATACTCCTAATTGTGTCTCTTACCAGGAAATACAGGAGGCAATAAAATTAGGAGTAATGATAAATATAGACAACATTTCCATTCTTGAACAATTTGGTCATGAGTATCATAGCTCTATCCCAGTATGCATTAGACTCAATCCTCATATTATGGCTGGCGGTAATAGTAAAATTTCTACCGGACACATAGATTCGAAGTTTGGTATTTCAGTGTTGCAAATGCGTCATTTGCAACGAGTTATAAAAAGCAACAACATAAATGTTATTGGTATCCATGTACATACAGGTTCAGATATTCTAGACGCCGATGTTTTTCTGAAAGGCGCTGACATTGTATTTGAGGTAGCCCAGGAATTTAACAATTTGCAATTCATAGATTTTGGTAGTGGATTTAAAGTAGCCTATCGAGAAGGAGACGTAACTACTGACATAAATTTATTAGGTAAAAGAATAACAAAGGCATTTAAAGAGTTTTGTAAATCTTATGGTCGTGAGCTTGAGCTTTGGTTTGAGCCGGGAAAATTTTTAGTAAGCGAAGCAGGCTACTTATTAGTAAAAACAAATGTGATAAAAACAACTCCTGCTACAGTATTTGCTGGAGTAAATTCGGGTATGAACCACTTAATAAGGCCGATGCTTTACGAAGGATATCATGATATGGTCAATGTAAGCAATCCTAATGGCACCTCCAGAATATATTCAGTAGTTGGCTACATTTGCGAAACAGATACTTTAGGTTTTGATCGTAAACTAAATGAGGTAAGAGAAGGAGATTTGATAGCCATAAAAAACGCGGGAGCCTACGGGTATAGTATGGCATCAAATTACAATAGTCGTTTACGGCCTGCCGAAGTTTTAATTGTCAACAAAAAAGCTCATTTGATAAGAAAAGCTGAAACGATGGATGATATACTAAGAAACCAAATAGAACTAGACTTTTGATTAAACAATGGCTTTAGGCACTTGTTAACTTCTTGAAATCAAAATTAAATTTTATATGAACTATCGAATATTTTTTTCTCTATTATTTATATCTACGCTTATTTTAGTGGCCTGTAATAATAAAAATAAAACACAGGAAGATATGGAAGATATGTCTGATGTGAATACAGAAGGTCAGGAAATTTCAGAAGAGAAGTTTTTTGATGCTGAAAATTATGCTGAGTATTCTTTTCTGGAGTATTTTGAGGCCAAAGATAACTTTAAAACTATGGCTGCCGCATTGAAAGCTTCAGGATTGCTTGACTCTTTACAAGATGCTGAAGTGTATACATTATTTTTGCCAACCGATGCAGCCTTTGATCAAATACCTGACGAAACCCTCACAGAATGGATGATGACTGACAAAAGGGATGACTTAAAAGCTATAGTTAAATATCATTTATTTCTTGGTGATCTTAAATCTAATGATATTGCAGGAGGAATGACTGTAACTACCATGTCAGGAAATGAGCTTTTATTTGATGTAAATGAAAGTGGTATGACAATCAACGGAAAAGCTAAAGTATTGGATGCAGATATTGATACAGAAGACGGTACAATACATATTATCAATGCAGTTCTCATTCCAAAAGGAGCATAAATTAAAGTTCTTGAACGCCATTAAATTAGCATTAAATAATGATTAATGAGTAACAACAAATTAAAAAAAATAATATTGCGAATAACGTAATTTTTAAAACTCTAAATACATTTATTTTTTATTTTTTTAATTATTAGTGCTGTTATTTTAATTAAAATGCAATTTTTTTACATTCAACATGGGAAATATTCATTTTATTTTACGAATGTAATATAAAAATTAAAATTAAAGTAACAGAAATGGGGGAAATAACGTAAAATTGCATAAGATATTTTAAATCATTTAAAATTAAATAATTAATCTTAAATATGATTGGCTTAATAATTGCTTTATGTTTTGCATTAAAAATTTAGTTATATGACAAAAGCTCTACTTAGTATTCTTTTATTTGCATTAATTATTTTCAACATAAGCTTCGCTCAGAATAATAGTGAAACTCAGTCCACGTTTGCAGAAAAAGAACTGAAAGAGGTTAAAACATCTATCGAGCTATATCCAAACCCTGTTGCTGATTTTCTACATATCAGTATAAATACTGAAAATTTAGATAATGCTGAATTCGAAATTTACAACATCATAGGAAACTCCATAAAAATAGATGTGGAGCAAGTAAATAATCGACAATATAAAATACCCGTAAGAACTTTACCTTCAGGCTACTATCTGTTAACAATTCAAGATAAGGCTACTAAATACAATAAGGCTTTTAAATTTCAAAAAAAATAACATAAGCTATAAATTATCATAATCTTCCCTGAGATGTACGGCAACACGGCATGTAAGGTTTTTTTAGTTTTTGCACTTTTTTTAAAATTCTGCATTTCCCGGAGTTCTTGGAAAGGGTATTACATCTCTGATATTCGACATTCCTGTAACAAAAAGCAGCAATCTTTCAAAACCCAATCCAAAACCACTATGTGGACAACTTCCAAATTTACGAGTATCTAAATACCACCAAAGGCTTTCCTCATGAACATTCATTTCCTTTATTCTTTCGTGCAGATTTTCATAATTTTCTTCCCGTTGCGAACCTCCCACGATTTCTCCTATCCCCGGGAATAAAATATCCATAGCTCGCACCGTCTTATTATCATCATTTTGCTTCATGTAAAAAGCCTTGATTTCCTTAGGATAATCTGTTAGAATAACTGGTTTTTTAAAATGCTTTTCAACTAAAAATCTTTCATGTTCTGATTGCAGATCGGCGCCCCAGGACTCTATAAGATACTGAAACTTTTTCTTTTTGTTAGGCTTTGAGTTTTTTAATATTTCAATAGCTTCCGTATAAGAAATTCTTTCAAATTGATTATCAATAACAAACTTCAGGCGCTCCAAAAGCGTCATTTCACTTTTTTCCTCTTTTTTCTTATTCTTTTCTTCATCCAAAAGCCGCTTATTTAAAAAATCCAAATCATCAGCACAATTGTCTAATGCATATTGAATAATATTCTTCAAAAAATCTTCTGCCAAATCCATGTTATCATCAAGCTCATAAAAAGCCATTTCTGGTTCAATCATCCAAAATTCTGCTAAGTGACGAGCGGTATTCGAGTTTTCAGCTCGAAAAGTAGGCCCAAAAGTATAAACCTCTGACAAAGCCAGAGCGGCCAGTTCTGCTTCCAGCTGACCACTTACAGTAAGATTAGTAGGCTTTTCAAAAAAATCTTTTCTAAAGTCAATTTCACCCTCTTCAGTTAAAGAAGGATTTTTTAAATCTAACGTGGTCACCTGAAACATTTCTCCTGCGCCCTCTGCATCCGAGCCGGTAATTATAGGGGTGTGAATATTATAAAAACCTTTATCATTGAAGTACTTATGTATTGCAAATATTAATGCATGCCTTATTCTAAAAATAGCCGAAAAAGTATTTGTACGAGGTCGCATATGAGCAATTTCTCTTAAAAATTCAAAAGAGTGCTTTTTAGGCTGTAAAGGATATTTATCAGGATCAGCCACTCCTATTATATCAATACTTTCAGGTATTAATTCCAGTTGCTGGCCTTTACCCATAGATTGCGCTAATTTGCCCTCTATTGCAACACAAGCTCCCGTGGTAATTTTCTTTATAGTGTTTTCATCAAATTGTGAAGGGTCTGCAACTGCTTGAAGATTGTGTATAGTACTACCGTCATTCACATTGACAAATACCACGTTTTTACTTTCTCTCTTAGTGCGCACCCATCCCTTTACCAATACTTTTTGATTAGCGGTCCCGTCTTGCAGTATTTTTTTTATTTTAGTTCTTTTCAACATTGCTTCCCTTATTGTGTTTTGATGTATAAAGCTTAATTAAAAAATATTAGACCCTTCTCAGGGCAAATCGACCACAAAAAACGTTATTTTGTTTGTGATATCAAAGATTAAAATAAATATTCTAAATTTGAATGTTTTTATTTTTTATGTTACATGTAAATTTCAATAAATTAAATTTTAATTAACTTTAGTTTTAAATTTATAGTTGCTTGCTGTTTAGTTTCATTTATGCAAAAATTAGGATTAACTCAAACTTTAAGTCAAAAGCTATCTCCTCAGCAGATACAGTTTATCAAATTACTGCAGATTCCTACTGTAGAATTAGATACCCGTATTGAAGAAGAGCTGGAAATAAACCCCGCATTAGAGGAGGG
>CAZQEZ010000005.1:0-4442 GCA_964592475.1 uncultured Roseivirgaceae bacterium | reverse complement strand
AGAGGAGGATTTTGAAGACCCATACAATGAGGATTTAGATATAGGTGATTACTTGCAAGACGATTACTCTGGCTATAAAATGCAAGGTGATGGCGTGAATCCCGACGAAGAAGATAGAGAAATGCCTATAGCCACCAGTGCTTCGCTCACTGAACAAATGGAAATCCAATTAGGATATCTAGGACTAGAAGATCATAAACATCAAATAGGGTTGCAATTAATTGGAAGTATTGAATCCGATGGATATATCAGGAGAGATTTAGAAGCAATTGCAAATGATTTAGCTTTTTCTCAAAATATTGAGACCACTACCGAGGAATTAGAAGCAATATTAAAAGAAATTCAGAATTTTGACCCACCCGGTATAGCTGCTCGTGATTTACGTGAATGTTTATTGCTCCAACTGAAAAGAAAAAATGAGCAAACTGAAGAAGTAAAAATAGCAACTCGTTTAATAGAAGAAAGCTTCGATGATTTTACCAAAAAACATTATGATAAGATCATCAAAAAACTTGGTTTGGAAAATGACGAGCAATTGAAAGATGCCATATCAGTCATCACCAAACTTAATCCAAAACCAGGTAGTAGTGCAAGTGGGATGGTTAAAACTCAGTATCTTATGCCAGATTTTATTCTTACAAATAATAATGGTAAACTAGAGTTAAGTCTTAATTCACGCAATGCCCCCGATCTGAAAATAAGTCGCTCTTACTCAGATATGTTTGATACTTATCACAAAAGTGACAAAAAGGACAAAAAATTAAAAGAGACCATTTCCTTTGTAAAGCAAAAGCTTGACTCGGCAAAATGGTTTATCGATGCTATCAAACAAAGACAACAAACCCTGCTGAATACCATGAAAGCTATCATTGATTTTCAGTATGACTTTTTTCTGGAAGGCGATGAAATGAAACTTAAACCCATGATTTTGAAAGATATAGCTACTACTATAAATATGGACATATCCACAGTTTCGAGAGTAGCAAATAGTAAAGCAGTACAAACAGAGTTTGGGATTTTTCCTTTAAAATATTTTTTTAGTGAAGGAATTACGACCGAATCAGGCGAGGATGTTAGTAGCCGAGAAGTTAAATACACCCTAAAAGAATTTATTGAGAATGAAAATAAGAAGAAGCCTTTATCAGATGATAAATTGGAAAAACTACTCAAAGACAAAGGTTACAATATTGCCAGACGTACGGTAGCTAAATACCGTGAGCAACTTAACATACCAGTAGCCCGCTTAAGAAAAGAATTATAATAGTGAATAAAAATATTAGCAAATTCCTCTCATTGGCATTCCATCCTTTGCTTATGACTACCTGGTTATTTTTAGGTTTGGCATTATTATACCCAGTTTATCTAGAACCTATTAATCAAGCCAAATTATACCTATTCTTAATTTTGGTCTTTATCACTACTTTTCTAATACCATTTCTAAGTATTTCAATATTCAAACTTTCTGGTTTAATTTCTTCTCTGGAAATGCCTGATAGAGCAGAAAGGTTTGTACCATTACTTTTTATTACTTTGCTATATGGTCTGTCACTTTATTTTATGTATAGTAAGTTGGCGCTAGGTTTTAATGTAATTGCTATATTTTTGGGTATCACAATTTTGTTGCTTTTGCTTACCTTTATTACTCTTAAATGGCAAATAAGCCTACACAGCGCGGCAAGTAGCGGCATTGTTGGTTTTCTACTTGCAATGCTTGCGCAATCACCTGAAAGTAACCTTATTATGCTTTGTGCAATATTTGTTTTATTGGCCGGGCTTGTTACATCAGCCAGATTATTTCTTAATGCACATACTCTTGAAGAGGTTGGTACAGGAAGTTTTCTAGGTTTTATTGTGTGTTTTTTAACAGTGTATATAATTTAAAAAAAGCACAATATTAATACAAATATAATATCGTGCTTTTATCACCAGGTTAGGAATGTATTACCTAAAATAAAGTAAATGAAAGGCCCGCCATGAATGAACTTGTATTTTCTGTGCCGGCAGGACCATCATCATTAAACAAAGTAGAAAGATTTTGATAATAAAATACAGACAAAGCTCCCAAACCTACTCTACCATGTAAACCATAACGAAATCTGTTCAATCCAAACTGCTCCTTATCTTTGGTTTTTTTCGTGTTACCATCCTCTACGTACTTAATCTTTGTTTTTGAATCAAACAAAATACCAACCCTTCCTCCCACTGCTACCGTTAAGCCTCTATCATGATTTTCTTTATTGGCATGAAAACGGATCTCCAAAGGAATATCAATATAATTGGCAGTAAGCTTCGTTTTACGAAGTTCGTCATCTGCTTCTAAACCGAGGTAATCAAACACACGAGTAATTTCATTTCCAATAGTAGGATTATAATTTAAAGTTACTGAATTATCAAAATTGAAATTTTCGGTACTAAAACCCAAACCAGGGTTTATAGAAAAATTAGACTCCTCACCTAAGGAAATATGGTATAAATAATATACATTAATTGCGCGACTACCAAGCAACCTTAAATCCATATTATCTGGTGCATCTGATAATAAAGATAAGCCAAAATCAACAATAAGATCACCAGGAACATTAGGCCGTTGGGCATTGGCTGAGATTATTACTATAAAAAATGTTGATAGAGAAAGAATTATTTTTTTCATTATTTCCGCTTTAGAATGTTTTTATTTATAAATGAATAACTAAAGATAATGTTTTTTGGTCTTTATGATTTTTACAAAGATAGAATGTATAGTAGAATAAAAAAACCAAACTTTAATTTTCAAAAATAATGATAATTTTTAGTAACTTTGCACCCTTCCAAAAAGGACTTGTAGCATAACTGGATAGTGCACCTGACTACGGATCAGGAGGTTGGGGGTTCGAATCCCTCCAAGTTCACTAAAATAGGCCTTTGAAGTTGATTCAGGGGCTCTTTATTAAAACAATTAAATTCAGTAACAATATAATCGTCAATAAATTATTAACTTAGTCAGAGCTTGTAATTATTAATATATATGAGCAATTTTGAATTCTTTTGTCAAAATAGGTTTTTTAGAATTGGAAACTAAAGGATATCACATTGTTGAAGATAGAGATAATATAGAGGAAATAATTGAAAACGGACCTTTTCCCACAGAAGATAAAGATCCTTATTTAGGTTTTGGTATATATTTTTGGGATAATAATTTATCATCAGCTAAATGGTGGGGAGATAATCGCTATAAAGGAAAGAAATACCTGATTTGTGAGGCTGATTTGGATTTAATACCTGGTAAATTTTTAGATTTAGTTGGTGATATGGGTGCCATTAATTACTTTAGAGAGTGTCTCAAGAAATTTAAAAGAACTAATTGGACTCTTGGTCAAGCAATCGAATTTCTAAAAGATTTGAATAATACTCATGAAGGTATTTTTCCGTATAAATCAATAAGAGCTGTGGATTTAAAATATGTTGTTAATAGAGTTTATTTTACTATGCGTACTCGGTCATTCACATCTTTAAATCCAGTCTTTATAATTTGTGTTATGGAGAAAGACGAACAAATTAAAAATTTCTCAGTTCTGAATAGACACAATAAATAAATAACACTATGAAATCCGTTTTTGAAAAGTCTTTAGAAAAATTAGATAAGTATCTCAATGAAACTACCGATGAGGAAATTAAAAGAAAATTGGAAAAATATGATAGACTAAGATTTAATGGTCCAACTCTAGAAGAATATTATAATCAATTTAGTAGTGCTTTTAAATTTTATGAACCAGATACTTTAGGAAGCATAGAATATTCTTTCACATCCGAATTAAATAATAAAAAACCCAATTTCTCTTATATGCAAAATGATTTAGATTTCAATTCAGAAGATTACTATATTGCTGCCTAATATCTTCAAATGATGGAAAATCAAGAGCAAACAAAACTAAGGTTCTATGGTATGGATGTTTTTAATATTCAATTCGCATCCAAGCAATCTTATGATCATAAGTCTGAGATTAAGATACATATTGAGCCTAAAGTTGCATTTATGGATGAATATCCTCTATTATTCAAAATATTAATGCCAATTAATCTAACTAGCCAATCTTTTTTTGATTTAAGCATTGATATAATTGGTCATTTTGAATTAAGTAATGATGTAGATTCTGAAACAAAGAAGAAACTTATTAATACTAATGCTCCAGCAATTTTATTTCCTTATGTCAGGTCTTTTATAACTACATTAACATCTCAGATGGGAGATTCCACAGGTCCTATAATAATCCCCCCTCGCTTTTTTAAGGGTGAAATTGAAGAATTTAAAATGGAAGAAAATTCTTAAAGTCAACTAAGTTATCCAAAGGTCATAATTGTATAAGATCAATTCATGATAAAATTACCAATAATTTTTAATTTTCCACTTAGCACCTGGCCTATGCCAAGTATAATTTTCAGAACTTCTGCTGCCTGGTATGTTC
>CAZQEZ010000004.1:62891-67458 GCA_964592475.1 uncultured Roseivirgaceae bacterium | reverse complement strand
AGGAGGTGCCTTCCCCCACAGTAATCTTTAATACAACCCTCAAAACTAGCTCCCACCAGATTAATTCTATATTATTTCAATTCGAAAGGCTGTGCCTTGTCCATATCGCCATAATCCAGGTTTTCGCCGGCCATAGCCCACACGAAAGTATAATTACTGGTGCCAGCTCCTGAGTGGATAGACCAGGGAGGAGAAATAACCGCTTGCTTGTTTTTCATCCATATATGTCGAGTTTCCTGGGTTTGACCCATAAAATGGCAAACGGCTTGATCTTCGGGCACTTCAATGTATAAATACACTTCCATGCGGCGATCATGCGTATGGCAGGGCATCGTATTCCAAACACTACCTTCTTTTAGTTCAGTAAAACCCATTTGCAATTGGTTTACCTGTACTACGCTGTTCACGATCATTTTATTAATGGTGCGAGCATTAGAGCTTTGCGGTGAGCCTAAATCTACAGTTTCAGCATCATCACGAGCGATTTTTTTTGTAGGAAATGCTTGATGAGCGGGGGCAGAGCCCAGGTAAAAATTAGCTGGTTTTCCTGATTCGTTACTGCTAAAAATGATTTCTTTTTTACCCATACCTACATAGAGAGCCTCTTTGTAACCTAATTCAAAAGTTTCATTGTCCACGGTTACATTACCACTGCCGCCCACATTGATGATCCCTAGCTCACGCCTTTCCAGAAAGTATTCGGCTTTAAGCGGATCAATAGCTTCCAGCACCAGCGAACCTCCTACGGGTGTGGCTCCTCCGGTAATGTAGCGGTCATAATGACTGTAAACAAGGTTGATTTCTCCTTCTGCAAAAAGTCTTTCTATTAAAAATTCTTTTCTTATCTTATCGGTATCATAATTTTTTACGTCCGCAGGGTTAGCGGCATACCTAACTTCATAGTTAACTGCCATGGGTTGGATTTTTAAGGTTAAAAAAATATTTGGGCAAATTTAATGATTCATCACTCAGGAGCAAAAATCTCAACGATTAAGGTTGAAAATCAATAGGAATTATTTCACCTTACTGGCAACTTATTATTCCTCTATTCTCCAGGGTGGGTTTTTTCTATTTTCTCCGGCATAATAAAGAATCAGCCGATTGCCGTCAGGGTCTTTCAGCCGGGCTTCTCGCCATAACCAGCGTTTATTATTGGGCATTTCATTAAATTCAATTTCTTTGGTTGTCAGCTTCTCCACGTATTCATCTAAGTTTTCAATTTCAAAGTAAATCATGGTCTGACTATCAGCGGTTATTTCTTCAACAAAGTGGAGGCTAAAAGTGGCATTTCCATCAGGACATTCAAACCGGGCGTAGTGAGGCAAAGCTGATACGATAAGACGCAACCCCAATTTTTGATAAAATGGAACTGCCTTTGATAAATTGGTTGAGGGTAATGTTACTTGATTAAGATTCATTGTATTAGTCTTCAAAAATTCTTTCACGCTTCCATTCGGCTGGGTTGCCTTGATAAATACCACCGGCTTCCAGATTTTTAACCGCCACTGAGCCTACCGCCAAAACACTATAGGCGTGACAAACTATTCCCGGACACACAACAGCCTTGGCTCCAATCCAGCACCCTTCCTCCAGCGTTACTTCACCAGTGATTAAATCAAATGTGCTTTTTTTAAAGTTATGATTGCCGCATAGTAGCAAAGCTTCCTGAGAGATGCATACGTTATCTGCTATAGTGACCTGATCTAAGTTGTCAATCCAGGCTTTTTCTCCAATCCATACATGATTACCAATGGTTAATCGCCAAGGGTATTTGATGTTGACGCCAGGTTTGATGTTTACACCTTTTCCCACTTTTGCACCAAACATTTGCAAAAGCAAAACTTTAATTTTACTACTTGGGTTTAAAGGACTGATAAAAAACAAAGCATTAATAAAATACCAGACAATCCGTTTCAATAGTGAAGCTCCTGGTCGATACCAGTTGTTATTGTAATTGCTAAGGTCTACTTTTTTGGCCTTGTTTTCCATCTTTACTTTTAGTCAGCAATTTTTAATACTAATTTACCAGCATTTTTATTAGCTTCCATGTATTCATGTGCCTTCGTGATATCCTGCCAGTTATATTCGCTGTCGATTACTGGCTTCAATTTTCCTTCGGAAAACAAAGGGAGTAAATCTTTAGCAAAATCATTGGTAAGGGCAATCTGGTATTCGGAAGAGCGAGATCTTAAAGTAGAACCGATAATATTTAACCGTTTGCCCAAAACTTTTCTCAAATCTACTTGCTCAGCTTTTCCACCACCAATCAATGCTAGCATTACCATCCGGCCATCTATTTTGAGGCAATTTATATTTTGGTTGAAATAAGCTGCACCTATGAAGTCAATAATCAGGTTTACACCTCCCTCACCTTTTATTTTATCTACAAAATCTTCACTTTTATAATCAATGATTTCATCTGCTCCCAGGTCTTTACAGACAGCATGTTTGCCGGCAGATGCGGTTACAGTAACGTGGGTTTTTAATTGTTTGGCTATTTGAATTGCCGCGGTGCCAACTCCACTTGCCCCGGCATGAATTAGTACTTTTTCGCCTTCTTGTAATTTCCCCAACCAGATTAGCGCCTGATATGCAGTTAAAAAAACCTCCGGGATAGCAGCAGCTTGTGCCATGCTTATACCTTCAGGAATAGCCATTGCCATATCTTGATGAATAGTGGCATACTCCGCGTAGCCGCCACCCGATAAAAGTCCAAAAACTTTATCGCCACTTTGCCAACGAGTAACCTTATCGCCCTTGCTTACTACCTCTCCAGCTAGTTCAAGGCCTATTATATCACTGGCACCGGGGGGCGGTGGGTACTTTCCCATTCGTTGCAAGGTGTCAGCTCTATTTACAGCAGTATAGTTCAGTTTTACTAATATTTCCTCAGCTTTAGGCTCAGGTGTTTGCACTTCTCCGATTTTTAATTGTTCGGGTCCGCCTGGTTCGTTTACAATAATTGCTTTCATTTCAAAAAATTTTTAACTGTTTAATGTAGCAAAGGTAACAATTCTGAAGCAGATAAAAAGAAGATCATTTTCATTAAATACGAGTAAATGAAAGGACTTAATTGGTTTCAAACTGAGAATAGTTTCCCAATATAAGACACAGGCATAATCATTTATCTAAAAATAGGTCTAATTAATAGTGGAAATATTTCAATTGGTCTGGTTGGCAACACCTTTGAATATTATATCAAAAAAAAGCACAATGGAAGCTATATCAAAATCAGCAAATCTTATGATTATAGATTTAACACAGTTAAAATTGGCATCGAGAGGGAATCAACAATTTGTAAAAAAAATGTTGATGTTATTTACTTCAATAGCGCCTAAATCTATAGATAGTCTAAATCGATGTATACAGAATGAAGATTGGGTGCGATTGAGCGATGTTGCTCATTCAATAAAGCCAACTATCGATACACTCAACATAGTATCATTAAAAAAGTCAATTCGAATCATAGAGAAAAAGTCAAAAAATAAAGAGGATTTATCAGAAGTGATTTCTTTGACCAATGACGTAGTAGAAACTCTTAAAAAAGCACTACCTGAAGCTGAAAAAGAAATTAGTAAGTTATAGTGACTTTGTTTTTCATAATTTTAGTTTGGTTGAAAAAATAGCCCCTAGTCAGGGCTATTTTTGTTTTAATCGAACAAAGCATATCCAATAAATATTTAAAACAAATAAGATGTTATGTAAAACTATTTTTATTAACAAATTTTTTTATCATACCTTCGTTTATCAACTATTATAATTGAAGTAATATGAAGCAAAAAGTAGATATATCATTGATTACCTGGTTGTTTTTTGGCTGTATTTTGATCTTTTTAATGGTAGTAATAGGCGGAATTACCAGGCTTACCAAATCAGGACTTTCCATTGTAGAATGGGATTTGGTTATGGGCGCTATTCCACCTCTTAATCACGAGGAGTGGCTGGTGATGTTTAATAAATACAAGCAATTTCCCGAATTTCAGAAATTGCATTATCATTTTACATTATCTGATTTTAAATCGATATTTTGGTGGGAATATTTGCATAGGTTGATCGGTAGAATAATCGGAATAGTATTCATCGTTCCTTTCATTTATTTCTGGGTTAAAGGACGTATTTCCAGATCCTTGATGCCAAAGCTTTTAATTATTTTTGCTTTAGGTGCTTTTCAAGGGTTTTTGGGCTGGTACATGGTAAAAAGTGGCTTAGTGGATAAGCCTTATGTAAGTCATTATCGGTTGGCCATTCATTTGGTAGCAGCATTTACCACCTTCGCTTATACCTTCTGGGTGGCTTTAACGGAAATTTATAAAAATCAGAAGGTAGCTATTACAATTCAGCCCGTTTTGAAAAAACTGACGGTAGCTTTTTTGGTAGTATTGGCGGTACAAATTATTTATGGTGCTTTTGTAGCAGGTCTTAAAGCCGGTTACGTGTATACCACATGGCCAAAAATGGGCGATTATTGGATTGCCGAGGGGGTAACAGCCATGCAACCGTGGTATTTAAACTTTCTTGAGGGACTGGCTGGTGTACAATTTTTGCATCGATACATTGCCTATATTCT